>DASQID010000141.1:0-7478 GCA_035631775.1 Acidobacteriota bacterium | reverse complement strand
AACCGTAAAGGTCCGCACGGCGTCAGGGAAGGAAAACGTTGCCTCGTCGAGGCGCCGTGCCTGCACGACCCTCAGCACGCCGCTTCCGTCGAAATCGCCGATAAATGCAAAGCGCGGTTCAGGCGGACTGGCTGCGGAAATCGGGTTGGGCGGAATCGTCGAACCGGTGTCAGTCTTCGGTGTGGAGGGATTGGCTGCCCTATCGGCCGTCGGTGCCGGGTTCACGGCGGAAGATTTGGCTGACTCTGCGGCGTCGGCTGCCTTCGACTCCGCCTTTCTGGCTTCCCTGAACGGATTGCGCGTGTCGTCTGTCGATGCATCGGCAAGGGTGGAGGCGTCTACACCCGTCTTCTTGAAGATGCTGGCAAACAGAAGACCGAGGGGCTTGTTGAAGAAGGCTGCGGCGGCAGCCTCCATGGACAGATCGCGCTGTGAATGTGAGCTGCGGAAGGCGGCGGCACCCGCACCGATGCGATACATGCCGGCTGAGCGCGCAAGATCTGACCGCGAGCCGATGGGGTATGTCGAATAAAGGGCGAAAGGTTCGCCGGGACTCTCGGAAATTCCTCTCCCGTAGGCCCATGCTCCTGATGTGAGAGTCAACTGCTCGGCGGCCACGCTTCGGACCGAGGGCGCCCGCGCGCCGGCGTTAGAGAGAGGCCAGATTGATTCGGGTCCGAGTCCGGTGAGCTGAGGACCGCGGGACTTTGTCTGGTCTTCCTGGAAGCAGGCGGACGAGAGGAAAAACACCGCCAACAAAGTGACGGCAACTCCGCACTTTGAGCCAGGCTTTGACTTACCTTTGAGATCCATCCACATTAGGCTCATCCGCTTCTTACTCAAAGCAACCTAAGACCTTATATATGAGTCCCGTCCCTCAGTAAACAACAAAATGGGGGAATCCTAACAATTTGTGACGTAGGTCACCTTTTTAAGCCCGGATGAGACGGGGATCGGCGGTTTCAGGGATGTACCTGCCGTTCAAGTTCCATCGCACGCTCGAAAGTTTCCTTTGCCTTATCAAGTTTGCCCTCGGATTTGTAGACGTAGGCTTTGACCTTGAGAATCGCCGCCTTATTCTCATTTCGTCTCATTCGCCCGAATGCAATATCAAGAATTTGGTGGGAAATTTCGAACTGTCTGTTCTTGAGAAGGCTGTTGGCGGCGATGCACGCAGATTCCGCTGTAGCCTGCTCGTATTTCTCCGGCAAGTTCAAATCGTAGATTTTCTTCATCTCAGGAACGACTTGTTCGAAGCGTCCCTGTGCGATGAGGATCTTCACGATTTCGAACTGCTGCTCCGCGATGGAGAGCATCTGCTCGACTTCTTGATCGCTCAACTCTCTGGGGGCAACCTTCTGATAAGGTGCCGCCGCCATCGCGGCAGGAGGGCATGGAACCAGCACACTCAGGGAGACTAAGAAGACAAGTATGAGGGCAAGGAGGGTATGCCGGGGACATTTCCTTCCTGCCGTTATGACAGTCATGACCATTTCTCCTTCAGCGCTTCTCCTTCAGAGACCCAAATGGATTGGCATTCGCGTCAAGCCGTGGCCTGGCGAAGGGATTCGAGTCAGGATTGTTCCAGGCAGCTATGCGGAAAGGATTGTAGAATTCCGTGTATTTCGAAATCTGGGCAGCATGATAACTGTCGATCCGGGCAATCGTGTCCAGCATGGAGCGCCGGGAAGTTTGAGGTTCGAGGACGAGTGAGATGACACCAATCAACAGGAGCACCCCCGCAGCAATGCCAATCAGTTCTCGCCTGTAAAGAAGCCATCCCTCCCAACGAGGAATCCAGGCCAAAAGCCCATGGCCCGAGGATTGATCCAACTTGGCCTCAATCCGGGTCCAAAGATGATCGGGGGGGTCGAGCACTTCCAGGTCGTGAAACAACCTGTTCGTGGCGGCCAAATCATCACGTAAATTGCGACAGTCCGCGCACTGCCTCAGGTGCAGTTCGACTTGAGCGGCCTCCGCCTCCGCGAGTTGGCTGTCGAGCCAGGCTGCGATTTGTTCCTGCGGGCAATGGTCTGCCATTGGTTTCAGCCTTTTGATTCAGCTTTCATCTTGTAGCCGCCGAGGTATCTGCCGAGCTCAGCTCTCAGCTGCAGCCTTGCACGGTAAATGTCTGTCTTGACCGACAGCAGGGAGCGGCCGACGATTTCACTTATGTCCTGATAATTCATCCCCTGAATGACCGCGAGAATAAACACCTCCCTGAACTTTATCGGCAACTTGTCCAAGGCAGATTCCAGCCTGCCGCGCAGTTCCAGATTCAACAGCAGCTTTTCGGGGTTGGCGTGAGATCTTTCCTCTTCGATCTTCCCAACCTCGGAATCCAGCCCCCGGTCATCGAGCGATTCGGGTCTTTTTCTTCTGAACTTCTGGTAGATTTCGTTTCGTGCAATCCGGTAAATCCAGGATTCCAGTTGTGCGGGATCTCTCAGTCTGCGCAACTGCTGAAGAACCGCCAGGAAAGTCTGCTGAGTGGCATCCTCAGCCTCCTGCCTGGATCCCGATAACCGAACGAGGAAGTTGAAGATCCGGGGCGCGAACAACTCGTAAATGGCCTGCTGAGCTTCCCGGCGGCCGGCACGCGCTTCCTCGATCAGCCTGGAAATGTTTCCGTGCTTGCTCATCGACCGGCAATTATACAGATGTTCTACCTTCCGTAAAGTCGCACGAGAGGTTAGCCGATACGATTTCGGGATGTATTACAAAATCCTTAGCCTCTCCTGCCCCCTCCGTGGGGGTTGTTGGAATGAGCAATCAGACGCGAAGATCGCAGGAATAGGGGATGATTAGAGGGTATGCGATGCGCCCAATTTTTCCAGCCACTTTCCGGGGGGTCGCGCATCTGTATCTGCGAATGCATCAGAGTAGGCTATTTTTGCAACAACTTACCACGACACAGGGAGCCAGAAACTCCTTGACAGATCACGAAGCCCACTGATAGAGTCGCACACTGTCGTCCGCGGGGCGATGGGTGTGTGCTCTCGAGTTTCGTCGCAAGATGGACTCAGGCTTCAAGAAGAACGCAGTTGCAGTACAAGTTCTTGCAGAAGTTCTTGCAGGTTTACCTATAGCTAGCGTAGGTCAATTCTCTTTCCGTGGGGTTTTTCCTCACTCTTGAATAAGGAGTCAACAGCAGATGAAGACAAAAACTCTTCTAATAGCAGCCGTGATGTTTCTTGGTTTGACGGCCGCAGCCTTTGCCCAGGCGACATTCTCCGTGGGCAGCATCCCGGTGACGGCGATCGTTAACACCGGGCAGGTCGAGCTGACCGGCGATATCACCTTCAGCCAGATCAGCAATGGAAACGCCAGCGTGCTCGGGACAATCACGGTGACTTATCCCGTGCCGATTACCGTGGGAAGGTCCGACACGAATGGAGCTGTAGGATCCGGTGTTCGAATCGCCAGCAACACCGGTAATTATACTCTGTCACTTTCCAACCCGCCACCTGACCAGACCTCAGTTGGAATCCTCAGCGTATCGAGCGGTGCGACAACTGGGCAGGGTCAGGTTGTGATTCAGGTTCCTGCTGTCGCCGCAGGTAATGGTTCGTTCACGCTCACCGGTGTCCGCGTGGCGGTTGCAGGCACCACGCTGACCAGTTTGAATGCGACTATTTCCGCAACCAACAACGCCATTACCGCCAACCAGACCAACGTCTTGGTGGTTGCCTCGATCGCTCCTGGAATCCAGGCGCCGGAAACGGATCCCGTCGGGTCCCTCAATGCCACAACCGGTGCGGTCCTTTTTCATCCCGTCATCACCATTCCGGAAGGCTTCCTGAATGCTTGGGGCGACCCCACCAATTCAACGAACGCCGGAGTACGGATCACCCTGTCGGCCGCACCTCCAGCAGGAGTGACCATCACCTTCCCGCAGACCGCCAGCTCCGATGGAGCCAGCCCGGTGGCCAATCCTGAATGGAGAACGATAAATAGCGATGGAGCGGATCACGGTGGAACCTACGCCTTCACGAGCGCCAGCACTTCGCTGGTCGCGTACTACAAGGCTACGTCAACCACGGATCCTACCAAGCTGGAAACGCTCACGATTCCCGTGGCCTTGGCCTTCTCCGGTGCCAGCAATCTGCCGTTGCCGGTCGTGACGATCACCTACCTTGTCTCAATGGCCCCCATCGGCAATGCATTTGGGTCGAATAATGCGTTGATCGCCAGCCCCATTCCGCGCTATGCAGCTCAGGATTTGGGTCCGGCGACTCTCTTGAGGATCACGGGTACGACAACCACCATCCTCATTCCGTTTGCGCAGACGGCCACCGCTGCCGGTTACAACACTGGATTCGCGATAGCAAATACCACTGAGGATCCAGGATCAACCGTCACATCGTTCACACCACCGGTGGCGCAGAGTGGAACGATCACGTTCTACTTCTTCCCGCAGCTCCCGGCGCCTGGTGGTACCAATCCGGCTAACTTCAGCTACACGACAGGGGCTTCGTCTCCTGGTACTGGGTTGGATGCCTCGGGCAGGCTGATGGCCGGCAGCACGTATACGGTTCTGCTGTCCCAGTTGCTGGCAGCGGCCGGTGCACCTGCTGATTTCGCAGGCTACGTCTTCGTGGTGACCAATTTCACCAATGCCCATTGCTTGTACGTGGTGAGCAATTTCACGACGTTCTCGCAGGGTTCCTTGGGATTGATCATTGCGGGAGATCGGACAATTGTTCCTGAGCATCTGAATAACTAGGGTTTCTCATCGGACGTAGTCTGATAAACGGAGGGGCTGCCCAAACGGAGGCAGCCCCTCTTTGTTTTTGATTGCATCTGAAAATCAGTGTGTATTGCCTTTCATAATCCTCTGATCCAACCTGTCGTGAAGTCCTGTGGATCAACTCCTGCCTGGCGCTTCTCGGTGCAGTTGCGTGATTTCTCAAGGCTGGTAATATTCTTTGGGCGCTTGGCCTTCTGCGCTGAGCCCAAATTTTGAGTTGGGATTGTAATGAAATGAAACGATCGCCAGAGATTTCTACGTCTGCGCTGTCTCGACTTGCTGCTGGTGCACTGTTCCTTTGCCTGTTGTCAATCCCGGCCGTCTACGCCCAATCTCGCCCGAAAACTCCGCCACAACCTCGATCGAAACCATCGCTGGATGCCTTGCTCGTTCGCGTGAATTCCTATTGGGCTCTGCTCGAGAAGGGGACGAAGCGCCAGGCGCGATACTATGTCTCGCCTGCAACGCGTGACACCTTCCTGGCACGGCAGACCCCTGAGTTCTCAAAGCCCAGTGTCACGGGATTGGAGTTCTCGGAAAAGCCGGGCGAGGTGATAATCACCGTCACCGTGAAGCGCACGCTCCCGGGAGTGGGAACACTGGATTGGCCGGTGAAAGAGAAATGGATATTCAGAGATGGCGATTGGTTTGTGATGATTGCCGGCACATCCTTGCCCTACTCAAGCCGAGCAACGGGAAAGGTCGCGGTTCCACTCAGCCCCGAGGAAATCGAACGGCAGAAGAAAGAGATTATGGCGGCACTTCGGTTCGACCGTCAGGTAATTGACTTCGGTACCATCAGAAAAGGTAAGACGGCATCATCAGACCTGAAATACAATCTCGCCGGCAGCGACCCGATGGAGGTTCATTTCAGGGATGCCCCGTCAGATTTGATCGTAACGGGGCTTGCGAATCAAAGGTTAAGCCCCGGTGATAATCAGGTTCTTTCCATGCAATTAATCACTGAGAACTTCGACGGGCAGGTCCGGGTGCCATTCACGGTTCTGGCTAAACGCGGCGATGTGGAAGTGCCGTATCAGTTCGAGATGGACGCCAATGTATATTCACCTATCTCAGCACTGCCGGCGCAGCTTCTTTATCTGAGAGATGAACGACAAAAAGAACTCATTGTTCGTAACAACTCTCAATCAGAAGTGGAAATAAAAGGAATTTACAGCGGCAGCGGTGTATTTGAGGTGACTCCGCTGCCCGTGGTGCTTCAACCAGGCGACAAAGCTGTCCTCAGGGTGAGCCTTCTGTCTATCATCAGCCGGAGGAACTACCCTGACATGTTGTCTTTGACTCTCGCCCGGCCTGTAGAGGACATGCAAAGCCTTATAGTCCCGGTCGTTCTCAATTACGAAAAACCCCCAGTTGAGAAGAGAATCATGGGACTGACGCAGAAGGAACTGAATGAGTTACTGAAGAAATCCCCACAACCGCCACCGATCAAGCCATAGGGTCCGCGTAGAAATGAGATCCCATCTTGGCTCGGAATCTATTCTTGTGCGGGGGGTTATCAGACCCCCTGCCGCGGCCTATGGCCGAGGCGCGCGCCGATCTGATGAGCGGCGCCACAAGACTTTTCTTTCAGCCTAATTGAGAAGTTATATTTGCGCCAGCCCTTAGTTCTATTCCAGAATTTCCGTCCTTGGAACGGGGCGGCGGTTCTTGAAGTGCCGCCCCTGGGAGACGAAAGGCCGTGTGCTCACTGAAGCGTGACGCTTTGGGGCGGAATAGCGCTCAACAACTTTCCGTCGCTGGTGCCGAACAGCGAGAAGCTCACGACAGGCTGGTCCGAGTGGATGTGCACATAGCCACCAACCTGCCCGCCTGAGTTCTGGACCATCTCATATAGAAGCTTCGATATCTTCTGCCCGGGCAGGATTAACGTTTCGAAAGAACCCGCCAGAATTCCGTCCTTGGTGTACACATCCAGTGTCACATCCGCCTTGGTAGTGGAACTTGTGTTGAGAACTGCAACGCCGGTGTACCAGCCCTGGTTCTGAGCGACCTGCGAATAATAGAAATCGGTGGCGGGAGGAATGAACAAAGGCAATGCCGCCGAACTGGAGCCGTCGGATGCGCTGAATCGAACGGATCCTGCCACTGTGGCGGTTGATCCAAAGGGACCGATGAACGACGGCTCAATGTGAAGTTGTATGTAGCCGGTTGTCAGGGCGGTGCCGAGAGAGAGGAAGAGCTGATCGATTGCCTTTACCAGCTGCCCTCCCTGGGGAACGACCACATTTACCGGGCCTGCAATCTGAGCTCCGGTGTTATCAAAGAGCGTCAGTGTGACATTTGCGGCTGCTGCAGTATCCAGATCGACGATATTGAGTTCGGTTGAATAACCCCCCCCGGATGCGAAATGGGCAACGTCGAAGGTCTTCTGCTGAATGGTTGTCTGGGCCTGCAGGATGTTCGAGTCGAGAGCATTTCCGAAGTTCTCGCTTGCAACCAGGGCTACATCGGAGCTTCCCTTCACATACCCACCGGTGAATGAGCTGAAGTTGATCCCCGTAAAGATGTCTGTTAGATCGCGTATCAGTGTTCCACCCCCGGGTGCGGAATCACTGGTTCCAGGTATAGTTTGAGAAACTGTTTTTATCAGGCTGCCACTGTAATCAAAAAGCTTCAGGGTTGCTGTGGCGGCTGCTTTCCCGGGATTAAACAGTTGAAGAATATTGAAGGGAGAGCTCCCCGTATGAAATACTGATGGCAACAC
>DASQID010000140.1:0-7458 GCA_035631775.1 Acidobacteriota bacterium | reverse complement strand
TCGTGATTTCCTGCAGCATCTGCCTTTCCTGCTTGTCCAACGTCACCTTGTAACGTATTAGGGGCATAGCAGTCCTCCAGCTGAAATGGAAGTATGCTATCCCATATATTGCGACAGTTCAAGTGTGACATGACACTAGCTAAGGTTTGATGGTAACAGGCCCCTTCTTCTGCAGTTCTTCCTTGATTATCGTGGCCATCTGCTCATAGGGGATCGCACCATTGAAAAACCGCCCGTTAACGAAAAAGGACGGAGTGCCGCTTGCCCCCGCTGCCGCGCCATCCCGGGCGTCTTTTTGGATCCTCTGCGCATATTTACCCGAGTCCAGGCACGCGTTAAATGCCGATGCGTCCAAACCAAGCCCGGATGCCTTGATCTTGAGATCCTCGACCTTTAGATTCGCCTGATCCTTGAACATCGTGTCGTGCATCTCCCAGAACTTTCCCTGATCCTGGGCGCAAAGCGAGGCTTCGGCGGCCTTCTCCGCCATGGGGTGTATTTCGTTGAGCGGGAATTGACGGTAAACCAGCCGCACCTCCGAACCGAACTCTTTCATGACACGTTCCAGTGTCGTGCTGAAACTCCTGCAGTAGGGGCACTGGAAATCCGAAAACTCGATGATGGTAACCGGCGCCTTCTCCGGTCCTCGGACAGGCTCTCCCGCAACAGCCACATCTGCCCGCAATGGTTCCAGAAAGATAGTTACATCCTTTCCCTTTTTCAGGCTTTCGATGAGCTCCTCGCGGATCTTTGTGTAATTCTGCTGTTTGAGGTACTGCTGAATTTGCACCGCAACCTGTTCTTTAGGGGCTCGTATGCGGTCTTTGTTACTCTCGTAAAAGGCGCTTACTTCCTCGGGGGTCGGGTCTTTCAGCTTCTGGTCCACTTCCTTGGCAAGCAAGTCCTTCCGGTTTGTCCCCTGGCGCGCAGCTTCAGCGTCCAGGAGTCTCTCCTCCACGAGACGCTTGAGAGTGTTTTCAAGTATCTGTTGCCTGTTACGGATGAAGTTAGCTTCGAACTGCAGCTTCTGTACGTCGAGCTTTTCGAGGTCAGCCGCCGCGGCTTTGTTCAATTCCTCCTCGCTGATGGCTGTGCCGTCAACGGAGGCCACGGTTCTAGGGCCTGCGGGGCTTCTTTCCTGCCCGGGCGCCTGCGGGCTGAGGCCCAAAGCGGCCGATAGAATCACAAATAAGCTACTGAAACGGAAATAGCGCATAACAAGTTCACTCCACTGGAGGAATCACGTTCGAAAGGATAGCATGCAAAGAAATGCCTGACCACGATACAAAGACGCCGCTTGGCGCCCTTGCGTCTCGGCGGTGACTTTTTTATATAAAAGCAACCGCCAAGACGCGAAGACGCAAAGGGAATTACAGGCCCTAGGCTAGTCGGAGGGGCCGAGGATCTGCCTCACCAGTTCTGTATTCTCCCGGACTTCATCCTTGTAGCGCGGGAACATTCCCACAATGATCGCATCGGTGGGCTTGATATTCGTGAGAGCGAAGCGAAACGCGGCCTCGACGGTCTGTGGGGAGCTGATCGAACGTCCTGCCCCCAAAACCTTAAACGCGAGGCAGGGTTTCTTGGTCTGGCGAATCACCTTGCACATTCGCTCCGGGTCCCTTTCGAGGTAAATCTCGCCGACAGGAGCCTCGCCCAACACCTTGCGCGCCTCCTCCGGGGTTCGGGAGACGCGGTAGAGGCAGGTCTGGTAATAATCAATGTCCCAGCCCTGGCTCTCGACCATGTCGAACACTTCCGGATTGTGGGCTGAAAGCCCAACCATCACTCCGGTGTCGCGAACCGCCTTCAGGAACTCACGCACTTTCCCCATCTCTCCATTCCGGAAGCGTTCATCGGTGCGATTCCCATGATGCCCGATACCCAGAGGAGCCATTTCCTTTACTACTTTGGGAAGGAGCGTCAAGTCCTTCATCAAGGCGAAATCTGCGAGAAGGATCAGGTTCATCTTCCCGCCTTCGTCCCGGTAACGTTTGAAATCCTCTACCGGCTGGTCGTTGAAGTGCAGTTGCCACGTATTGATGCCGAACTGCTCGCAGCGATGCAGGACTTCCATCTTGTGCTCCTGCGTATACCACTCCCGCATGGTGCGGTCGAGCACGTTATTGAAATGCGAGTAGCCGTAGAAGGGATTCGAACCGATGATGAGGCGGGTTATGTCGGCCTTACCGAATTTCACCTTTGGCAGGGTGGCAGGGGTCTTCTGGCTTGCTGGAATATTTCCAGCAAACGCAATGCCCGCCCCGACCGCCGCAGCCGAGTGCAGAAATCTGCGGCGGGATACGGAGTTCTTCTCGTGATTCATGGTATGACTCCTTCCTAATGGGATATCGGTGAAACTCCACATTTGGCTCGCGCAAAAACAAGATCACATTTTGGCACAGAATCCAGTCATGTGCGGGGGGTCATCAGATCCCCCGCTCGCCGCCTACGGCCGCGACCCGCGCCGGTCTGGTGACCGGCGCCACAGGTGGTTTTCTTTCGTGCCAATTGCGAAGTTGATTCTACGCAGATCCTTTTGCTTCAGCCGATACTCCCCTCGATTATTAGTAATTCAGACCGAATCCATATTTAAAAAGAGGATCATAACTTGCGTCTCCCACGTTGATGGGAATTTGTGCCATCGAGCGCGGCCAGGAATGCGAGAGTTTTCCAACCGGCTTGTAGTCTCCGAAGATAACGTCCGCAACCCCCTCGCCCTCGGTGCCCGGCAGCCAGGCAGCCATGAGGGCATCGCTCTTGTCGAGCACCTGGCCAATGATCATTGGCCGGCCGGAGACGAGAATGACGACGACGGGAATGCCGGCCTTTTTCAAGTTTTCGATGACGTCCACGTCCTCTTTTGCCAGTGCCAGGTTGGTCCTGTCACCCGTCCCTTCGGCATAAGGCCTTTCTCCGATAACTGCAATCCCGATGCTCGCTCCCTCGGCTTTTGTACCGTCATCAGAGAATGTGACCTTGGTACTCCCGGAGACTGCGTTTTCGATCGCCTTAAGGATTGTCGTACCCCCCGTCGTGACATTGCCGCTTCTGCCTTGCCATCTGATGGTCCAGCCGCCGCATTGGTTGCCAATGTCATCCGCGTTCTTTCCGGAAACATGAATGCGCGACACCTGCTTCGAAATAGGAAGAGCCTTGTTGGTATTCTTCAAGAGCACGAGTGACTGTCGCACGCACTCGCGGGCCACAAGCCTGTGCTCGGGGGAGCCGAAGCTCTTTTGCAATTTCCGGTCCGCAAGGGGCGAGCGCCCCTTATCCATCAAGCCCATTGCGAATTTGGCCCGCAGAATCCTTGTTACGGCATCATCGATGCGCGACATGGGCACCTTTCCCTCATCGACGAGGGTCTTCAGGGTGTTGATGAATTCCACGAATTTATCGGGCACCATCACCATATCCATGCCTGCGTTTATGGACTGCTCGATCTGTGCCTTGTAGTCTCCCGGGAGTTGGTTGAGGGCCGCATAATCCGATATCAGAAAACCTTCAAAGCCCATTTCGTCTTTGAGGATTTCCGTCATCAGCCGCCTGCTCGCCGAGCACTTTTGGCCATTCCAGCTGCTGTACGAAGGCATGATGGTGCCAACACCTGCCTTGACCGTGCTGATGTAGCCCGCAAAGTGAATTTCCCTCAATGTCTTCTCGTCCAGGCGCACGTCCCCTTGGTCCAGAAGCCGTTCCTTGCCTCTCGGAGCTCCCGTTCCGAAAAGGGTCCCGCCGTCACCGACGTAGTGCTTCGAACAGGCAAGCACGTTGAGAGGGTTGCTGAGATCGACACCCTGGAATCCGCGGACGGCAGCCACCCCCAGCGATCCGGCAAGTTCTGGTGACTCACCGAATCCTTCGTAGGTCCTCCCCCAGCGCTCGTCGCGGGGAACCGTCACACAGGGTGCGAACGTCCAGTTAATGCCTGTCGCCCGCACTTCTTCAGCGGTGATTCTTGCAGCCTTTTCGATCAGCTGCGGATTACGCGTGCAACCAAGACCGATGTTATGAGGAAAGATCACTGCGTTAAGAACATTGTTGTGGCCGTGGACGGCGTCCACGCCGTAGAGGAGCGGAATCGCCAGCCGTGTCTTGAGCGCCTCGGCCTGATACTTGTCGACCATTTCGGTCCAAGCCTCGAGGCTGTTTCCTGCTTTTGGATCAGAATCGCCTCCGCTCAGCACCGAGCCTAGGTAGTATTTCTGGATGTTCGAAGCATCTTTGAGGAACAATTGGTCCGGCTGCGTCATCTGCCCGACTTTTTCGTCGAGTGTCATCTTCGAGAGAATCTCGCGAACCCTTCCGTCATAAGAAGAAAGCCGCGTTGGACCGGCGGAGCCCGCGGACGTCGAGATGAGATTCATGCCGATACATGCCGCGAAAACCAGCATGAGGTTCCGAAGCAGGGTAAGTCTCTTCATGTTGGAATTTCCTCGAGAATAGTCGGACGTAGGTTCATCTTGCTTCGTGGTGGCGCTCCAGCCGACGCCAAACGGCGCTCAACTCAAATGCAAATCGTTCGCATCATAGTAGATATTGGCGGCAGGAATCAATTCGGGATTCTCAGGGGCTCCTTTGCCAGCGTTCTTCCGCGTTCAGAAAATACGTCAGCGTATTTATGAAATAGCCCACTAAGAAAATGAGCTGTCGTATTAATAAATTCGTTGATTGATCCCGCATCATTCCAACCTTTTCCATGTCTATGCGGCTTTTTCCGTGTTCGGATCTTATATCTTGCGTCAGAAAGGGTGTGCCCATGAAGTCAGCATTACGAAGGATATCCAATGAAGAAAGGGCGGAAAGGCGCTCCACGGCATTCCGGGAGCTTAACCACGATGACGAGTTTCTTCTCGATGCCTATTCGCAGGCGGTGACGACGGCAGCTTCAAAGGTCAGTCCGTCCGTCGTGAATGTCGACGTGCGCCTCAAACCCGGAGCAGGTCGCCCTCCCCAGGCGCGAGGGCAAGAGGCTAGCGGCAGCGGCTCAGGTGTCATATTCACCCCGGACGGTTTTGTCCTCACCAACAGCCATGTGGTCCACGGCGCCTCGAAGATCGACGTCGTTCTCACCGATGGCGGCCGCTATGGGGCGGAACTCATTGGCGATGACCCGGACACGGATCTTGCCGTCGTTCGCATCTCCGCGGGATCCCTGATTCCCGCGTCTCTCGGCGACTCCGAAAGATCCAGGGTCGGACAATTGGTGATCGCCATTGGCAATCCGTACGGATTCCAGTGCACGGTTACGACAGGCGTAATAAGTGCACTGGGGCGTTCGCTCAGGTCCACTTCGGGTCGTCTGATCGACAATGTGATTCAGACTGATGCCGCGCTCAACCCGGGGAATTCCGGCGGCCCGCTGGTCAATTCACGAGGAAATGTGATCGGGGTCAATACCGCGGTGATTCTCCCCGCGCAAGGGATATGCTTCGCCATTGCCATTAATACTGCAAAATTCGTGGCGGCCCGACTTATCCGTGACGGTAAGATCCGCCGTGGCTATATCGGCATAGCGGGGCAGAATATTCCATTGCAGCGTCGCGTCGTTCGGTTCCACGGACTTGCTGTGGACACCGGCATACTTGTGGTGTCGGTTGAGCCCGGTAGTCCGGCGCTGCGCGCTGGGGTACGCGAGGGTGATGTCATCCTGGCGTATGACGGGAATCCGACCTCAGGGATTGACGACCTGCACAAGATGCTCACGGAAGCGAGACTAGGCGTAGTTTCACCTCTCACGGTGTTGCGCGGAACGGAGAAACAGTCACTGCAGGTTATTCCCGCGGAGTCCCGCTGATACAGGGAGATAAATCTATACAACACGTGTCTTGGCGCCTTTGCGCCTTAGCCGCGGCTTTTCTAAAAGCCACCGCTAAGGCGCAAAGACGCTAAGCAAACCCAAAACCTGTGGTTGCGGCTATGCTGCACCGTGCAATTCGCGCGGATTTGGTCACTCGAGCCCGTATTTTCTTTCGGGCTCCTGGCCCAGCTTGTTTAGGACAGCTTCCAGAAGTGCAACCTGCTCGGGTGTGGGATCCTCGAAATGGACACCGCAACCGTAGTAGTTTTCGAAGCTCTGCAGGAACCTGCCGCTGTACTTCACCGTTGCTTTCAGCTCGAGGTAAATGGGCTCGTTGTCCTTCTTGAGCTGGAAGATGAGTGAGATGTCGGTTCCACGAGGGGGTGGATCCTTATATTGGACGAATGCGCCCTCGAGAGACAAATCCAACATGCGCGCCGGATTAGTCTTGCCCCTCACCCTCAGAGCGCACGGCAGGCGGACACTCCTGCGCCGTGATCTCCTCCGATCCGCAGCAGCGCTTTCCTCAGGCACGACGGTCTCGCTAGCCGTTAATACCATTGCACTCCGAGCCTGCGCCGCAGGCAAATTCTCACGACCTCAACGGACGAAACCGAAATTATATTGTTTCGGGCGGGCACGCAACGATTGAATGTATCTGCAATATTAAAAATCTCAAATCAGTTGGAGGCTTTCCGAGGTTCGGCTCTACTCCAAAGAGTGAATGAAAGCAGTTTACTCATCGCGTAGTGCGACCATGGGATCGACCAGGGAGGCGCGGCGCGCGGGGAAATAGCCTGCGATGCCGGCGATCACCATGAGCAGGATGGAAACTCCAGCGAAAACTAACGGATCGGTAGAGCTTACCCCGTAGAGCAGGCTCCCGATGACACGGGTCAAGGCGAAGGCGCCGATCAGACCAAATACGACGCCTGCAGCCGCCGTAGTCAGCGCGCGGCCCACAACCATGCGCAGGACTTGGCCCCTCTGAGCTCCGAGCGCCATACGCACGCCAATCTCCTGCGTGCGCCGGGTGACGGAAAAAGAGACCACGCCGTAGATACCGACGGCTGCAAGGACGAGAGCTACAGCAGAAAAGATGCCCAGGAGAACAACCGAGAACCGCCGTGGGGCAATCGAGTCCTTGATAATCTGGTCCATGCTGCGGATCTGAGAGACAGGCTGTTCTTTGTCGACCGATGCAGTTGCGCCCCGAAGCAAAGAGGAAAATCGCAAGGGATCGGAAGCAGTTCGGACGGTCACGGTAAGGGCTCCGGGCGAGTGCTGCTTATATGGCCAAAAAACCTCGGCATCCGGTTCCTGATCCAGGTTCTTGTGGCGCAGGTCCCCTACCACCCCCACCACCGTGATCCAGGTGATCGGCTGCCCTCCGCGTGGAAGGCCGGGAGTGAATCGCTTTCCCAGCGGCTCCTCGTTTGGCCAAAAGCGGTGTGCTAGTGTCTCATTTATTAAGGCCACCGGCGGAACACGCGTGTCGTCCTGTTCGCTGAACATCCTTCCCTTAATCAGCGGGATCTCCATGGCTCGGAAGTAGCCGGCGTCTGTTATACGGAACCATACGATGGGAACCTCCCCCTGGCGGGGAAAGGGCCTGCCTTCGATAAACATCCCGGTTCCCGTGTTGTATTGTGTGA
>DASQID010000139.1:0-10084 GCA_035631775.1 Acidobacteriota bacterium | reverse complement strand
TCTGATCCCTGAACTGAAGGACCTTGGAATTGACCCGCTTGGCAGACGTTTCAATGCAGCGTGGCTTTGGCCGCTTCTCAAATCAAGCCGGACGGAGGTGAAGTCATTTCTGCTCGACCAGCGCAAGATCGCGGGATTAGGGAATATCTATGTGTGTGAAGCCTTGTACCGAGCCGGCATACACCCAGCGAGGCGCTGCTTCACTGTGACCCACGCGCAGGCGGGCTATCTGGTCAATGCGATTCGGAGGGTCCTCCGGCTCGCAATCCGAAACCGCGGCACGAGCTTTTCGGATTTCATGGACTCCGATGGTCAGCCGGGAGAGAATCAGAAGTTTCTGCGGGTCTTTCAGAAAGAGGGAGACAGGTGCGGACGATGCCGGTCGAGGATACAGCGCGTTCGGCAGGGAAATCGCAGCTCTTTTTACTGTCCTGGCTGCCAGGTGTAAAATGCCCGGTGATGGCGATCAGGATCTGTCGCGACATAGTCGGCATGCCTTCTGCTGAGAGGTTTGTGCCATTCGTGCTGCAAACCTTCACATCTTGGCGCCTTTGCGTCTTAGCGGGGGCTTTCTAAGAGGCCACCGCTAAGACGCAAAGATGCGAAGGAACGCCAAACACCTTTGGTTACAGCTATGCTGCACTGGGAATAATCCGGGTAAAGGAGGCCTTTCTAGATGACTGAATCCTACCGTAAATGCGCCCACTGCAAAGGCACGGGAATCTGCCATGCCTGCAAGGGAACCGCCAGACTCGCACTTCAGAAGGGTAAGCATTGCACCTCCTGCTTCCCGCACGGGAGCGGAAAGTGCCAGAATTGCCGCGGTCTGGGCGGCTTTGACCACACCGGACATCCAGCCGCACCCCCCGAACAGGCAGAAGTTTCCAAGGCAGACTGATTGCAGCGCGGTGAAAGCCTCCCGGATTCTCTGTGCTCTCCGTGCCCCTGTGGTTATAATTGGCCCCTATGCTTTTCGCTATCGATGTCGGCAACACCAACATCACCCTGGGTGTATACGACGGCGACAAACTTGGCCCGCGCTGGAGGCTTGCTACCAGCCATGACAAGATGCCGGATGAGTACGGCATCCTGATGACCAACCTGCTGTCGCACGTGGGCATTGATGCAAAGAACGTCACCGCCATTGCCATGGCCTCAGTGGTTCCGCCGCTGACAGGAACGTTTGAGCAAGCCTGCAGGCGATATCTCGGGCGCGCTCCGCTCATTGTTGATGCGGAGACCAAGACCGGTGTTCGGGTGAGATACGAAGATCCCAAGCAGGTGGGTGCCGACCGCGTCGTGGATGCCGCTGCCGTTCATAAGTTGTATGGAGGCCCGGCTGCCGTAGTGGATTTCGGCACGGCGACCACGTTTGATGCCATTTCGCGTGAAGGGGATTACCTGGGTGGTGCCATCGCGCCCGGCATTGGGATTGCCGCAGATGCCCTGTTTCAGCGGACTGCCAAGCTGCCCAGGGTGGACTTGAGTCGCCCCCCCTCAGTAATCGGCCGCAACACAGTCCACTCACTGCAGTCCGGCTTGCTGTTCGGGTATGTAAGCCTGGTCGAAGGAATGGTTGCGCGTTTCCGCGCAGAGCTGGGGACCGGGATGAAAGTCATCGGGACTGGTGGACTGGCTGAGCTGATTGCGCAGGAAACCAGCGTAATCAACATTCTTGCGCCGTGGCTCACCCTGGACGGCTTGAGGATAATCTACGAACTCAATTGTGGCTGATCCGAGGGCTGCCGGGTGATTTCCGGGTGCGGCGAGCGGTGAGGCTTTTTCGAACATCATAGACAGGAGAAGGCTCATGCAAAAGATTCGTACTGCGGTGATAGGTGCGGGCTTCATAGGCCCCGCGCATGTGGAAGCCGTCCGCAGGCTTGGGTTCGCGGATGTGACTGTGCTTGCGGAGATCGATCCCGCCGTGGCCGAGAAAAAGGCGCAGATGCTGGGCCTTTCCCGCTTCACAAGCAACATCGATGAGGTTTTGCACGATCCCGGTATCGATGTGGTGCATGTTTGCACTCCCAACAACCTCCATTACCCCGTCGCAAGAAAAGCGCTCGAAGCCGGCAAACACGTGGTCTGCGAGAAACCGCTCGCCATGAACTCGGCCGAGGCAGAGGATCTTGTGAGACTGGCCGCGGAGAAAAGGCGAGTCGGAGCCATCCATTTCAACAACCGTGGCTATCCCCTGACCCGGCACGCCCGTGCGTTGGTGAGGTCGGGCGAACTGGGTGAGATCACCATGGTTAACGGGGTGTATTTGCAGGACTGGCTTTTCTATCCCACGGACTACAATTGGCGGCTGGAGCCCGAACAAAGCGGGGACACGCGCGCAGTGGGCGATATCGGTTCACACTGGCTGGATCTCGCCGAATTCATCACAGGCTGCTCAGTCGCCGAATTGTGCGCGGACTTCGCGACATTCAATCCGGTCCGTCAAAAGCCCCTGAAACCGCTGGAAGCATTTGCTGGGAAAATTCTCAGCGCGCAAGACTATCAACCCGTTCCCGTGCACACGGAGGACTATGCCGCAGTCCTGCTGCGCTTCAGTGGAAAGGCGCGCGGGAGCTTCACTGTCAGCCAGGTCGCAGCCGGCAGAAAAAACTATCTGCTGATGGAAGTCTACGGGACCAAGAAATCCCTTGCTTGGAATTCAGAGAATCCGAATGAGCTTTGGATCGGACGACGCGACGGCAACAACGAGACCGTAATAAAGGACCCGTCGCTACTCGACGCGTCCGCGCGCAGCTTCTCCGACTTGCCCGGAGGCCACACCGAGGGCTTCGACGACGCGATCAAGCAGACGATGCGCTGCATTTACACCTACATTCAGCAGGACGGCATCTCCAAAGGGCTGCCCGTGACCTTCTCCACATTTTCCGACGGCCTGCGTGAACTCCGGCTGTGCGATGCCATAGTGAAGAGTGCGCGCGAGCGGAGATGGGTTTCAGTGGAAGCCGGCGCGTCTGCGAAACAGTGAATTGACTGGAAGAGGCGGAGAGTCGGAGAGGAGTTCTCTCTGTCTTCGGTTTCCCGCGTCTCCGCAACTCTTCTGCCGCCGATGCGACAATATCGGCGAACGTTACATATAACAAAGTCACGGTCGGGGGTGTAGGAATCAGTCACAGCCGTCGAACACCAGTAGAAACGAAGGCCGCCGCCGAAAGAGCCGGCCTGGTGGGCTGCTTTTTCAACAGCAGGGAACGCACGAGAGCTGAAGAATCTCTGATCGAACTTGCGGCACTCGCCCGGGCAGCAGGCGCACAGGTGGAGGCCTGTGTCCTCCAGGAGCGCATGGCGCCGGATCCGGCCCTGTACATAGGCAGAGGTAAGGCGCAGGAACTACACGAAAGGGTGGATGACGGGCGGGTTGACTTGTTGATATTCGACGATGAGTTGTCTCCCGGGCAGCAGCGCAACCTGGAGCACCTGATCGGATGCAAAGTGCTGGACCGGACACAGCTGATCCTGGATATCTTCGCCAGGCGCGCCCGCACTCGAGAGGGGAAACTCCAGGTCGAGCTCGCCCAGCTGAACTATCTACTTCCCAGGCTTTCGGGGAAGGGCACCATGCTCTCCCGCCTCGGCGGCGGGATCGGGACAAGAGGCCCAGGCGAAACGAAACTGGAGATGGATCGCAGGCGGATCCGGAACCGCATTGCGCAACTCACACGTGAGGTGGAGCACGTAAGCGCACATCGCCGCTTGCAGAGGGCAAAACGTCAAAGCGTGCCGTATCCGATCGTCGCGTTGGTCGGCTACACCAATGCGGGGAAGTCCACGCTGTTCAACGCGCTCACGGAGGCCGGCACCGCAGAGAGCCCTCAGTTATTTGCAACGCTCGATCCGCTGCTGCGCAAGATGATTCTTCCGAACAGGTTGGAAATCATCCTGTCGGATACCGTTGGTTTCGTGCGCAAGCTGCCGCACGAGATCATTGCTGCTTTTCGTGCCACGCTGGAAGAGGTGAGGGGAGCCGATCTTCTGCTGCACGTCATCGACATCAGCAATCCGAACTGGCGGGAACAGGCTCAATCGGTCGACGAGGTCTTGCTCGAACTGGGGGTTCAGAACACCCCCACGATCGAGGTCTACAACAAAGTCGACATGCTGGCTCAAGAGCAGCGAGCCGAGGCCCGCAAGCGTGTCGGGGGCAGGAGAGTTCTCGTCTCCGCCCGAGAGAGGTCGGATCTGCCCGGCCTCATAGACCGGATCACCAGCGCGCTGGATTCCTTCTCCGTTCAGGTTGAGCTCAAGATCCCCTATCATCGCGCGGCCCTTCTCTCCAGGCTCCATAGAGAGGGTAGGGTCAACTCGGAGTCTTACGAAAGCGATGGCGTCCGAATAGACATCATACTGCCGCAATCGATGGCTCGATCTCTGCGCCGCTACCTGGTCGAGCAGATCTAACATATTTTTGCCACTTCGACAAAGATACAACACCTATCTTGGCGCCTTTGCGTTTTAGCGGTGGCCTTTTTAGAAGTCACCACCAGGGCGCGAGGAGTGCCGTGGGATCCGGAAAATGGTGTAGTGCTTGCGTCCCTGGGGCAAAGTGTCTATAAGTATCGGCTTATTCAGGAGCTGCCATGATCTCTTATCCGCCGCTTGCACTTGCCGCGGTGCCTCCGTCGCGGTTGCTCAGCCTGTCGTTCATAGATGTCCTCATTATCGTGATTTACTTCGTCGTTGTCCTTGCTATCGGTTTCTACCTCAAGAAGTACACCAGCACAGGCGAGGACTTCTTCATGGCCGGTCGCAAGATGACCGCCTGGATCGCGGGATTGAGTTTCATTTCAGCCAATCTGAGTTCGCTCGAGACGATGGGCTGGTCGGCCATGTCGTATCAGTATGGGATGCTGGGAGCGCATGCTTATCTGATTGGTGCAATACCCGCCATCCTTTTCCTCGCTGTGGTTATGATGCCCTTCTACTACATATGCCGGACACACTCGGTGCCGGGCTACCTGAAGTTGCGTTATGGAGAGCCCAGCCGTGCTCTCGCGGGCATCTCCTTCACGTTCATGACCGTGCTCGTCTGTGGAGTGAACATGTTCGCCATGGCCAAGGTGATGCAGATTATCCTTGGTTGGAACATCCATTTCAGCATTTGGGTCTCGTCCGTTACCGTGGCGATTTATGTTGCCCTCGGCGGATTGCTCTCCGCGGTGTTCAACGAAGTGCTTCAGTTTTTCCTGATCTGGCTGGGCTCACTACTGATTCCTGTTCTAGGCATCATCGAAGCCGGCGGGTGGAGAAACATGATGGCTTCGATAAACGCGCAGCATCCGGGTCAGAACTTCACGAGCCTTTGGGCGAATCTGGGCTCTGCAGCCGACAACCCAATGGGCATGCATTGGACCGGCATGGTGTTCGGCCTCGGGCTGGCGATATCGTTCGGATACTGGTGCACGGACTTTCTGCAGGTTCAGCGCGTCATGGCGGCCAGGAATCTGAGGGCTGCACAAAACGGCACCATCATTGGTGCCGCGCTGAAGATGATGGTTCCTCTGATCGTGACGATTCCAGGACTGTTAGGTTTGGCCGTATTAACTCAGAAATCAGGCATCACCCTCGTCCCGGAGAGCGTCGCGCAGGCCACCGGGGGGCACAGCTATAACGAGGTGCTCCCGCTCATGATGGCGCGCTACCTCGGTCCCGGCCTCCTCGGGCTTGGCGTGACCTCAATGATCGCCGGTTTCATGTCCGGCATGGCGGGCAACGTGAGTGCTTTTGCGACCGTCTGGACCTATGATGTGTACCGTCCGCTCCTCAACAAGACGGCTGGGGACAGCCACTACGTGAGCATGGGGCGCTGGTGTTCGATTTTCGGCGTATTCATCGCGATTGCCACCGCCTATGCCGCTATGTTGTTCAGCAACATTTTGGTCTACCTTCAAGTGCTCGTGATGTTCTTCATCGTGCCCCTCTTCGGGACGGTTGTCCTGGGGATGCTCTGGAAACGTGCAACCCCGGCAGCCGGCTTCTGGGGATTCCTTTCGGGCATCCTTTCTTCCATCACGATGTTCATCTACGTTCACACATTGCCGGGCAGTTTCGATGCCTCGGCGTTGAATCCGGAACATGTCAGATACATAGCTCTGTCGCCGCTCGCGAAAGACATGGCGGTGAACATGTTCGGCGGCCTCTGGTCGCTCCTTGTCTGCGTGCTCGTTACGGTCGCCGTGAGTCTCTTTACCCGTCCCAAGCCCGACAGCGAGCTTGCGAATCTGGTTTACGGTCTCACGCCTCTTCCCAGGGAAGGGCCCTCCGTCTGGTACGAGAATCCCAAAATCTGGGCGGCGGTCGTCGCGGTTGTCCTCGTTGCTGTAAACATCATTTTTTGGTGAGGGTGGATGCATGGACAAGGAGTTTCGAATCCCTATCTGGTTTTTTATCGGGGCGTTACTGGGCATCTACGGTCTGCTGATCCTCTGCTCCGGCCTTTACGGATTGGTTCACCCGCCGGAACGTCAGGTTGCTCTGAGCTACCTTCATGCGGACATTTGGTGGGGAGTTCTTCTTCTCGTCATCGGGATTGTGTATGTCAGGAAGTTCCGCCCGAATCGGTGACAGGCGGCTCTTTCGCAAACCATCGTATGCGGATGAGGGTCCCCTTAAAGGACGGTGAAAACCCTTCTCCTTCGAGGCGAGGCATAGGTTAGCGGAGTCGACGCAGTCGAGAGAAAAAGGGTCTCGCCCCTGCAGGCATGCGCCCGGGGCTCATCTGTCTCGCCGCTTCGCGGCTCTGGAATCCAAACCCGCAGGGACACTGCAGGGACTAAGCGGAATCCAAGCCTCGAAGGGGCGCGACAGCAAAGCCCAGGGCGAAAGCACTGGGAATGGGCAGCGAATAGCAAAAGAGTCCTGAAAGGGCGAGACAGGTGCCCCGATTACCTGCCTTCGAGGCGGGGGTTATCTTGTTCGAGAGTCCCCGTGTACTCTCCGTCGCGCTTGTTGGGAGATATCCCCCAAGCGTAGGTGTACTGGCATTCCGGTCAGGCTTGTCGATTTACTAATAAATTAGATCATTTAATCAAATCAGTCATTTACCAGTGAGAGTGTTTGGCACCGGAGTTGCACATTGATCTCTCCTATAGAGTTCAGTTTAAGATTGCAGGGATCGGCATTGACGTTAACTTCAAGCGTTACGCAGACCGCAACTCCCGGGACGAACCCCCAGCCGCATATGGTTTGCGGCGTCAGCTTTCAACGGAGCCCGGTGGATGTGCGTGAGAGAGTTGCCATTTCCTCGGAAAAGCTGCCTGAAGCTCTACAGTGGTTGAGCGAGCAGCCGGGGGTACACGAGTGCATGGTTCTCTCCACCTGCAATCGAACCGAGATGTATTTGTCGGTGGATGAATGGGTAGACGGAAAAGGCCTGTTCATTCGCTTCGCCCGGACGCTTCGGGGCTTTGACCTATCCTCTCTATCGAGCCAAATCTACGTCTTCCACGCGTCGGAAGCTATCTCTCATCTTTTCAGGGTGGCATCCGGGCTGGAGTCTCTCGTCCTGGGAGAACCACAGATTCTGGGGCAGACAAAAGCCGCGTTTCGAGCTGCCGAAAACCAGGGATGCGTCGACCGTGTTCTTCACCGCTGGGTCCCGCGCGCCTTCGCTGCGGCCAAGCAGGTTCGCAACGGAACGGGTATCTGTGAGGCAGCGGTGAGTGTGAGTTACGCGGCGGTCCAACTGGCCAGGAAGATATTTGAGGGCCTTTCCGGCAGATCCGTGCTCTTGCTCGGTGCCGGGAAGACGGGCGAGTTGGCTGCCCTGCATCTGCACGAAGCAGGCGCTTCTCCCATTGTCGTGGCCAATCGGACAATGTCGCGCGCCGAGGAAGTTGCAGGCAAGTGTTGCGGCAAAGCGGTTGAGTTTGAGCGGCGTGCCGAGCATATAGCCAAGGCGGACGTTGTGATCTGCGCCATGGAAGCGCCCCACTACGTTCTCGATGAGGAGATCATCAGCCGACGATCCACCTCCCGTCGTCCACTCCTGATCCTGGATATCTCGATGCCTCGAAACGTCGATCCGCGGGTGTCGGGGCTCGATAATGTCTACCTGTTCAACATTGACGATCTCGAGAACGTGGTTCAGGCCAACATAAAGGGACGCCAAGCCGAAGCGGTCCGGGCAGGATTTATTTTGCAGAATGTCTTGGAAAGATTCTTGCGCGAAGAGAACTCGGCCAGTGTGGCACCCGCCATATCTGCCATTCGGAACCGGGTTCGTTCCATATGTCAGGCGGAGCTGCAAAAATTGGGGCAAAGGTTTCCCGACATGACAGCTGAACAGCGGGAGGAGCTGGAAGTGATGCTCCACCGGATTTCCCAAAAAGTCGTTCATCCGGCCATTATGGAGTTGAAGACCATGCAGGATTCCAAAGCCGGCGAACGAGGGCATACATTTATAGAACGCCTCTTTGGTGTCGAGCGCGAAGCTTCCGTCTGCTGAATTTCCGCGCCCGGGGCAGCCGCGAACTTTACGATAATTCATTCATTAATTATCCCTTTATTTCGTACAGTTGGTGGCTGATCCTTATTGCATGACCCCAAATCAGCATGCAGCCGTCAGCGTCAGCTCCGGTCTTTTCCTGGGAGTCATCCTGCGTTCCTGGGCTGCCGGCCTTTCATGTTGCCTGATCGGCATTTTTATTGACCTCGACCATCTCCTCGACTATTGGATCAATCGCGGCTTCAGCCTGAACATCAGGGACTTCCTGGACTTCTGCTATCACGGTACCTCTCCCACCTTCTATGTCATCCTGCACGGGTATGAATTCATTCCTGCGTATCTCTGGCTTACGACGATTCCGGTGCTGCGGCCTTTTGGCTGGGGATTGACTGTGGGTTATTCTCTTCATCTGCTCGGGGATCAGTTCTTCAACAACCATCTGAACCGGTGGACCTACTTTTTTTCCTTTCGGCTGTTCCACCGGTTTTCCTCGAGTCACATCGTGCTCAGCAAACCGTTTTGGCCGGGCGGCAGGCCACCCGCAATGCTGTGATAGTCGAAAAACACGAATTTGTTAACCGCAGGGCGACTGCCTGACGATAGAAACCTAGAACAATACTCGAAAGCCCGAAGCTGGTGGCACGCCGCCCGACGGCCATGTCGCGGCAGGACTGCGAAGGGTGGACTTGAAATATCCATCTGTTGTTCAGACAAATTCCGATCCGGCCGGGTTCCTGGCGCTGACTTTCTCCATGGATGGTTTGATCGATTCCCTGTCTTCCTCAATCGAGCAAGCCACCGAGTATGCCGCCGGTGATCTCATCGGCCGACCTATAACTCACCTCCTCGCGGATAGATCGGCGTTTGATGTGCCGCACATGATCGAATCCGCGCGGCAGACAGGCTCCTGGCATGGCGAGATCGTTCTCCGCTGCCGCAGCGGCAAATGCCTCACGACCTTGGCTACGCTGACGCAGATTGCAGGGAAGGAAGAGGCTCTTCGCTGTTATCTCCTCGTGTCGTTGCCGGACATCGCGGCCGCGCAAGGAGGCGATGCTGTTCTCATCCGTGATGTAGCGGTGAGTCTAAGAAAGATCTCGCACGAGTTGAACAATCCGCTGGCCGTAATGATGGGATTCGCCCAGCTGATCCTGTTGAACACC
Organism: Acidobacteriota bacterium; assembly: GCA_035631775.1. Taxonomy (GTDB): domain Bacteria; phylum Acidobacteriota; class UBA6911; order UBA6911; family UBA6911; genus DASQID01. Next base: position 457 of record DASQID010000139.1, on the reverse strand, counting down.
CGTTGCGAGGGACAGATTCGAACAGATATGGAAAAGCTTTATTCAGAACTGAAGCGCGTGATCCAGGTTGTGGATGATCTGCATAGCTACGCTGTCGCACTGCAAGACGAGCACACCGCCGGACGCCCGTCATTCGCCAAACACGCCTAGAATTGGCGATTGACGATTTGAAGGACCTGCAGGACGTTCCATCGTAAATCGTCAATCGTAAGTCCTTAATGTGGCGCCGCTAGGAAGCGAAGACAGGGATACGCAGACTTAGGGCTCGCTCAAGAATAACTTCACATTTTGCTGCTGGCCCCCTGCGGGCCGCAGCCTGAAAGGGCGCGGCGGTGCTCGCGCCAGAATGTGAATTTATTCTTGAGCGAGCCCTTAGGGTCCACGCAGCAATAAGGTCGCATTTTGGGTCAGAATGTATTCATGTGCGGGGGGTCATCAGATATCCCGGTGGCGGGGG
>DASQID010000138.1:0-7084 GCA_035631775.1 Acidobacteriota bacterium | reverse complement strand
TGGGGGAGGGATCGTGAGACCACGGAGCGAACCTTGGAGTGCGTTCATTGCGGAAGTGTCTCGTCAGTGAGTGCAATGGTATTCATGGAGGATTCGGACCGGGCTGCGGGATTGGCACGGGAACACGAGATCGATGCAGGCCTGCACCTCAACCTTACGACTACGTTTTCGGCATCGCATTGTCCTGCTCCCTTGGTAGAACATCAACGCCAGGTTGCTGCGTACCTTTTGTGGCACCCGATTGCGCGGGTCTTTTTTCACCCCGCACTCCTCTCCTCTTTTGAATACGTCGTCTCGGCCCAGCGCGAAGAGTTCGCACGTCTGTATGGAGCAGAACCAGGCAGGATTGACGGCCATCATCACATGCACCTATGCGCGAACGTGCTTCTGGGTGGACTCTTGCCACCGGGGATACTCGTACGGCGGCACTTTTCTTACGAATCTGGTGAAAAGATCCTGCGGAATGCCGTCTTCCGTCAGTTTACGAACATCCTTTTGGCTCGCCGGCACCGCAGAGTTGATTATTTTTTCTCACTCCCGCCACTCGAACCCCGCGTGCGACTGCAGTGGATCTTCTCCTTGGCACGCCAGTTTGCTGTAGAAGTCGAAACGCACCCGATCCACCCTGAAGAGTATCGCTTTTTGATGGGTGGCGATGTTTTCCATTGGACCGGGGATTGCCCGATCGCATCCAGTTTCGTCCGCGCCGCAGAGTCGCGGCTTCCATAAGGCTTGTTTTGGACAGCCAGTCTGAGATCGTACACGACGTGGCAAGCCCGGAAACGGATGTTATGGCTGCCGAGCCGAATCACATCAGCGTCTGCATTTGTACCTACAAGCGACCGCAGATGCTGAAGCGTCTTTTGGAAGATCTTGAGAATCAGGAAACCGCCGGGGAATTCACGTATTCCATCGTCGTGGCCGACAACGACCGCATGCAATCCGCCAGGGCTGTTGTCTCTGATTTTGCCGCATGGGCTCGGATTCCCGTAACATACTGTGTCGAGCCTCATCAAAACATCTCCCTGACGCGAAATCGGGCGCTCGCAAATGCCAGCGGTAACTTCATTGCGTTCATTGATGACGATGAGTTTCCTGCACAACGCTGGCTGCTGACCCTGTTCGAAGCGAGGAAGAAATATGACGTGGATGGCGTGCTCGGGCCGGTCAAGTGCCACTTCGACGAAAGCGCACCACAATGGGTGGTCAAGGGAAGATTCTACGAACGGCCGAGTTACCCGACGGGGTACGTGATCGATTGGGCGAAGGGCCGCACCGGCAACGTGCTCCTGAAGAAAGATCTATTCGTGGGTCCCGAGGCGCCGTTCAGTCCTTACTTTCACAGAGCGGGCGATCAGGACTTTTTCAGGCGGATGATCGCGAAGGGTCATGTCTTTGTCTGGTGTGCGGAAGCGGTGGCGTACGAGGTGGTTCCACCTGTGCGTTGGACGCGCAAGTTCATGCTCAAACGAGCCTTGCTCAGAGGAACCATTGGGATGCAGCACCCACGTGGCCGTGGAATCAGAATCGTCAAGGCCGTCATCGCGGTACCACTTTACTTGATCGCGTTGCCCTTCACGCTATTCCTAGGCCATCATCGGTTCATGAAGCTCTTGATTCGGCTTCTCGATCACTTGGCTGCCGTTCTCACACTACTGGGTGTGAAGCCAGTAAACAATCAACTGCTAACGGATTAGCGCGCGCTATGAACCAAACAGCAGGGAACGATTCCATCATCGGCCCGGACCATCTGATCCTGGTCACAGGTGCAAGCGGGTTTATCGGTTCCCGGCTTGTGGCCCACCTGATTGAGAGGGGATTTCGCAACATTCGTTGTTTTGCCAGGTCGTCCCCCGCACTAGGGCGGCTAGAGGCCCTTTGCGGGTCCCCGAGAAACATAGTGAAGATAGAAGTAATGAGAGGAAATCTCCTGTCGCGCGACGATTGCACGGCTGCGAGCGCATCTGCAGCCGTGATCTATCACTTGGCTGCAGGACGAGGCGAGAAATCGATCCCCGATGCATTCTTAAACTCAGTTGTCACAACGCGCAATCTTATGGAGGCCAGCCTTCGCCATCACTGCCTGCGGCGATTCGTCAACGTCAGCTCGTTCACAGTTTATACGAACACGCAGAAGCGTAAGGGAAGGCTGTTGGATGAAACGTGCCCGGTAGAGCAGCACCCGGAAGAGAGGGGGGATGCTTACAGTTTTGCCAAAGCGAAGCAGGAAGAAATCGTGATCGAGTATGGTAGGCGGTGTGGATTGCCGTATGTAATCGTTCGCCCCGGTTACGTGTATGGGCCCGGCAACGAGGGCATCACGGGTCGAGTAGGAGTAAGCACGTTCGGGATTTTTCTTCACCTGGGTGGCTCAAACAAGATACCTTTCACATTCGTCGACAACTGCGCTGAGGCAATCGCTCTCGCCGGCCTGAAGCATGGGATCGATGGCGAGATCTTCAATGTGGTGGACGATGATCTGCCTTCCAGCCGTCAGTTTTTGCGGCAGTACAAGAAAAATGTAAGAGACTTTCCCTCAATCTATGTGCCTCACGCTGCGAGCTACGCGCTCTGTTACTTCTGGGAGCGGTATTACAATTGGTCACAGGGGCAGTTACCACCCGCGTTCAATCGAAGAGTTTGGCACGCCAGCTGGAAGAAGACCCGTTACAGCAACGAGAAAGTGAAGAGTCGGCTGGGCTGGGCACCAAAGGTGCCTATGGCAGAGGGCCTCCGGCGTCATTTCAAAGCCTGCCGCGACAAAGGTTACAATGCTTAAAGTCGCACTTGTAGGATGCGGCAAGATCGCAGACGACCATGCCTCAGCCATTCAGAGGATTAAAGGATGTGAGATCGTCGGAGTGTGCGATCGGGAACCCTTGATGGCCCGTCAGTTTTATCAAAGGTTTCCCGTAAAGCGTTATTTTAGCGACCTGAGAGAACTCCTGACCGAGGATCGGCCCGACGTTGTCCACATTACAACGCCACCGCAAAGCCATTTTGAGATCGCCACAGTTTGTCTGGAGAGTGGATGCCACGTCTACGTCGAGAAGCCCTTCACTGTGTATGCGTCCGAAGCGCAGCGATTGATCTCGCTCGCCGACCAGAAAGGCCTGAAGCTAACAGCAGGGCATGACGACCAGTTCCGGCATGTAGCGCGGCGCATGAGGAGCCTTGTCCAGGCTGGTTACTTGGGCGGCCCACCGATACACATGGAGAGCTACTACTGTTATCCCATCGGGCGCTCGGGGTATGCGGGGGCGCTTCTGGGTGATCCCAAACACTGGATTCGTACCCTACCGGGAAGATTGTTGCAGAACATAATCAGCCACGGAGTCGCCAGGATCGCGGAATTCTTAGTCAGCGATTCGCCCCAGGTCGTTGCGCTCGGCTTTGTGAGTCCGCTACTCAAGAGCCTCGGTGAAACGGAAATCATTGATGAACTTAGAGTCATCATTTGCGAAGAGGAGCGCACGACGGCATACTTTACCTTCTCATCACAAATGCGCCCTGCCCTCCACCAGTTTCGCATCTATGGCGCGAAAAACGGCCTGATGCTCGATCAGGACGAAGAGGTCTTAGTCAAGCTTCCCGGCAGGAGGCTGGTGAGTTATGCCGAGAAATTTATCCCTCCCGTGGCCTCTGCTGGGCAGTATCTCGGGAACGTCGCAAAGAATATGAGGACGTTCCTGGCCAGGGATTTTCACATGAAAGCCGGCATGAAATTCCTTATCGATTTGTTCTATCGCTCAATCGTGGAAGGTAGCCCCGTGCCCATTCCGTATCGCGAGATCCTTTTGACAGCCAGAATCATGGACTTGATCTTTGCCCAACTCGCGGCCAAAGAGCCCTGGACCGAAACATCGAGATCCAGACCTGTCGATACCATAGCAAATTAGAGGAAGAGCCTCGTGCGGTTCCTAAATCATGAGGCGTTTGAGTGATGTCCCAAGTACTCACTCAGGAAAAATCGTCCGTAACGACAGAGAATATGGTCGAGGTCTATGCCAGAGGGAAGTGGATCAGAGTCCCGGCACTGGAGTTCAACGGCCTAACCATCTTCATCCGAGGAAAAGGCCTCCGGATGGCTGCCATCCGCAGTGAAGAGTGGCTGGAAAGGGAGCTTGAAGCTCCAGAACTGTGCATCGAGGAATTGAAGAAACGCAGGCCAAAACCATGGCGCGCTGACATCTTCACCTTCACGCAGAAGCTGCCGGCGGTGGTTCCCAAATATCGTTATCCGATGGAATGGGAAAGCATCGCTGCGATTCATCTCACCAGTTTCAAGGAATGGTGGGAAAAGCTGCCCCAGGCAACCCGTAAGAATGTTCGCCGGGCAGAAAAGCGCGGTGTCGTGGTGAAGGTCAGACAGTTCGATGACCACCTGATCAGGGACTTGGCTGAACTCAATAGCGACTCTCCGATTCGGCAGGGCGTTCGCAACGTCCAATACGGGAAGTCCCTCCAGGAGATCAGGAAGGACTTTTCTTCTTTTCTGGATCGAAGCGAACTCATTTGCGCGTATGTCGGCGATGAGTTGGTTGGATTTCTCAAGTTAGTTTACCGCGGGGAGGTCGCTTCCATTCTTAACCTGCTTCCCAAAGCTAGCCATGAGGACAAGAGACCGGCGAATGCCTTGGTCGCGAAGGCAATCGAACGGTGCGCTGCAAGAGGTGTGTCCTACGTGACATACGGACTGTTCAATTATGGGAAGAAGCGCGACAGTTCTTTGCGGGAATTCAAGATTCGAAACGGCTTTGGCGAGGTATTGGTACCGAGATTCTACGTGCCCCTGACAGCGTGGGGCGTGTTGTGCAAGAAATTGGGTATTCATCGTGGTCTGATAGGAATACTGCCCCACGGCGTCATTGCGGCGGCTGTTCGTGCACGCACGAAATTGTACAATCTGAAGTGTTGGATGAGCCGGTGTAGCTCAATGATAGAGCGGTCGAATCGTAATCGGCAGATGGGGCGTTCAACTCCCCCCGCCGGCTCCAACCTAACTTCGCAGTGAATTTGCCGAAGTACTTCTCGTCTGTTCCTTCTAAGTCTTTCCATCTGAGTCAAAATCTTATATGCCAGGTCTTGTCGGTCTTGTAACGAAACTGCCGCGTGAATGGGCTGAGCCGCAGCTGCTGCGGATGGTCGAGAGCCTTTGCCACCAATCTTCCTACCGGACCGGAACGTGGTTTGACGAGTCCTCGGGTGTTTACGTGGGCTGGTCCGTGCGAAAGGACTCCTTCTCCGACGGAATGCCGCTCCGTAACGAAAACGGAAAAGTGATCCTCGTCTTTTCCGGGGAGGAGTTTCCCGAGCCCGGGACTGCTCGCAGGCTGAAAGAGCGAGGACACGGCCTTGACACAGAAGGACCGTCCTATCTCGTTCACCTCTATGAGGAGGATTCGGCTTTTCCGGCTGGCTTGAACGGACGATTCCACGGACTTCTGGCTGATCAGGCGCGAAGAACTGCGACGCTGTTTGTCGACCGGTACGGGATGCACCGGATCTACTATCACATATCAAAGGAGGCTTTCTATTTCTCCGCCGAGGCCAAAGCGATCCTGGCGGTCCGCCCTGAACTGCGGTGTACAGATGCCCGATCTCTGGGGGAATATATCTCCTGCGGCTGTGTACTGGAAAATCGAACACTTTTTGAAGGCGTCCACGTGCTGCCGCCGGGTTCGGCCTGGGTCTGCCGGAATGGTGCCGTCGAGCAACAAACTGAGTACTTCCAGGCAACAGAGTGGGAAAAACAGGGACCGTTGGACCCGGAATCTTATTATCGCGAACTCCGTGACGTTTTTTCGCGAAACCTTCCTCGTTACTTTAATGGACGGGAGCGGATCGGAATGTCCCTCACTGGGGGACTGGACACACGGATGATCTTAGCTTTGTGGAAAGCTCCGCCAGGTTCGCTTCCTTGCTACACATTTGGGGGCTCGTATCGCGACAGCCAGGACGTCATCATCGCTCGGAAAGTCGCTAAGTTGTGCGGGCAATCCCACGAGGTTATTCCGGTCGGACAGGAATTTCTCTCGAGGTTTCCCGAGTACGCAGAAAGGACGGTGTATCTCACCGACGGTTGCGCCGACGTAAGCTGTTCTCCTGTTCTCTACACCAATGAACGGGCGGCGCAGATCGCACCGGTCAGGATGACGGGAAACTATGGCAGCGAGATACTCCGCCGAATGGTCGCTTTGAGGCCTTCAGAGCCACTGCCGGGGCTGTTCCATCCGGCGTTAAGCCAGCACGTTCGTGAGGCGAGGACGACGTATGCTAGGCTTTTTCAGGGCCATCCTGTTTCTATTATTGCCTTCCGGCAGGTGCCCTGGCATCACTGGGGACTTCTCTCGCTCGAGCAGACCCAAGTTTCCCCCCGGTCCCCCTACCTTGCCAATGACGTCGTGCGGACAGCCTTCCGCGTACCCGATCCGTCGATCGTGAAAAGGCCCATTTTCGCGGACAATGATGATTGCCTGCGATTGATCGCCGACGGAGACGCGGTTCTCTCGGAGATTCGGACCGACCGCGGCTTGACTAGCCGACGAGGACCATCGGCAGTGCTCGCGCGGGCCTTCCTTGAGCTCACGTTTAAGGCCGAATATGAGTACGATTACGGGATGCGCTCGTGGGCGGCCCGGATAGATCATCTTGCGGGATGGCTTCAGCTGGAACGCCTCTTCCTCGGCAGGCACAAGTACTACCATTTCCGGGTTTGGTACCGGGACGCCCTAGCCGGCTATATCCGGGAGATGCTACTTGACCCGCGAACGCTCTCCCGACCCTACCTGGATCGGAAAAAGCTCCAAGATATTGTGCGCAAACACCTCAACGGAGAGGGGAATTACACCACCGCCATCCACAAGGTACTCACCCTGGAACTGCTGTATCGTCTTCTTATTGACCAGAGATGACTCAGCGAGGCAGACCAATCTGTAGTGCTGCGCTCCTTGGTGACGTTATATTAAGGTCACCGGAATGGAACAAAGTCATAAGCTAATGCATTCTCTTCCGTTTTGGTCAAGAGTTCGAGGGCGCTACGCGAGGCAATCTGCCCGGCTGTTTTGTAGACGACCGTTCGTCA
>DASQID010000137.1:0-4506 GCA_035631775.1 Acidobacteriota bacterium | reverse complement strand
CGCTGAGACGGCGGCCCGTATTCACCAGCTCAAGGAGACACTCCTTGCCGTCGATAGCCAGGTGCGGGTCCTGAAACTCGAGACCGCGCATGACGATCTCCTCACCCTTCAGCGAGACCTCAGCCGTCGATCTGCCGCGCTGGAACGCATCGTCGTGCCGCAGGGCTGTTCAGCCATTGGACAACAGTTTGGTGATCTACGCCTCCCAGCTTCCGTCCAACTCGTGACGATCTTTCGAGGGCCCTTTTTCATCAATCCATCTGAAGGCCTCACGCTGCGTGCCGACGATGTGCTGATCGTGGTCGGACTCCAAGCTGATCTGGCCCAAGTCGCCGCGCAGTTTACGCTCACTCGCCACGTCAGGTCCGCGTAGCATCCCTTCTCCTGTGGGCGTAGGGCCCTGAGATGGTATAAAATAATACGAATCTCCCATGAAGGTCGCACGTCATAGCGTTCCATTTCTGCTGGTCACCTTGCTGACCCTCTCGCCCACGGTGGGCGCGGCAGGCACCGAGTCCACCGGACCGGCAACCCGTTCGTCTTCAGGTCTCCAAATATTGGAAGAAATTCAAACTGTCATCACTGAACTGGCGGAGTCCGCCAAACCCTCGGTCGTGAATCTGTTTCCTCTCAGCGGTCCCGGGCGGGCGCGCGAGCTCCCGCAAGAGCGGATTCCCAACTCCCCTGGGTCAGGGTCCGGCGTCATCATCGATGCCGACGGCCATATTGTCACCAACAACCATGTGGTCGGTGATGCAACGGAGATCGAAGTCCGGCTGTCCGATAAGTCGACACTGATCGGACAGGTTATCGGCAAGGATCCGGATACCGATTTGGCGGTCATCAAGGTCACCCCGGAGCATCCCCTCACCTATGCCAAGTTCGGCGATTCGAGCTCTGTTCGTGTCGGCCAGTGGGTCCTGGCGGTGGGCAACCCGTTTGGCCTCGACCGGACGGTGACCTTGGGAGTGGTCAGTGGGATCGGGCGGGAGAACGTCAATCTGTCCCGCTACGAAAATTTTATTCAAACCGATGCGTCGATCAATCCCGGCAACTCCGGAGGGCCGTTGTTCAACCTCCGCGGCGAGGTCATCGGTATCAACACCGCCATCATCAACTTTGCCCAAGGCATCGGCTTTGCGATTCCGTCGAATATGGCTAAACAAGTGATCCAGCAGTTGGTGGTTAAGGGACGCGTGGTCCGCGGATGGCTGGGTGTCGGCATTCAGCCGCTGACGCCGGAATTAGCCCGCAAGTTCGGCGTACGCGAAGGGGAAGGGGTGCTTGTCAATGAGGTGTTTGAGAAAGATCCCGCCGCGTCGGCCGGCATCAAGCCTGGCGATATCATTACGAAGATCGATGGCAATCTGGTCGATAGCCCCAATCGTCTCTCGCGCATCGTGGCCGGGCTGCCTCCCGGGGCGACTGCTAAAGTCGAAGTCGTGCGCGATCAATCGCACTTGATTTTGGATGTGGGATTGAGCGAGCGACGCGACAGCGCCGTAGTGGCCTCGCTTCCGCAAGCACGCACGGAAGTGAAACTGGGACTTGATTTGCAGGACTTGACGGCCGGCTTAGCCGACAAATTTAAGCTGCACGAGAGTAAAGGCGTACTCGTCACCAAAGTGGAGCCGGGAAGCCTGGCGCAGTCCGAAGGCCTACGAGAAGGAGACCTTATCAAAGAAGTCAACCGTGCAGAGGTCGGCACAGTCGCCGAGTTCTCAACCGCCATCGCGAAAGTCCGACATGGAGAGACGGTCTTGTTGCGAGTGCTCCGTGAAAATCGCGCCTTCTATGTGGTGCTCAAGTCGTCTGAGTAATTGCGCTCAATGCGCAGCCACCGTCTGTTTCTCCGCCTTCTGTTCTTCAATAATGCGACCTGCGAGGTCGCGCGGGACTTCCTCATAGCGGGTAAACTCCATCACATAACTCCCGCGTCCCCCAGTCAGTGAGTTGAGCGTGGTCGCATAAGCCAGCACCTCAGCCAGGGGCACCAAGGCAGTGATGATTTCCGTATGATCCTTCGCTTCAACGTGCAGGATCCGGCCTCGCCGTCCGTTCAGATCGCCGATCACGGCGCCGATGTGATCCCCCGGCGCCTCGACCTCCAGCGTCATCAGCGGCTCCAACAGGACCGGATGGGCCGACTCCATGGCTTTCTTGAACCCCATTGAGGCGGCAATCTTGAATGACATCTCCGACGAATCCACCACATGGTAGGACCCGTCATAGACGGTGACCGACAGATCGACCACGGGACAGCCAGTGAGCGTGCCGTGGTGCATCGCCTCGATCACGCCCTTTTCCACCGCAGGTATGAAATTTCGGGGAATCGCGCCACCCACAATCTTATTCCCAAACGTAAAACCGGCTCCGCGCGGCAGTGGCGAGAGTTCCAGCCAGCAGTCCCCATATTGGCCGTGCCCACCCGTCTGTTTTTTATATTTGCCCTGGGCCTGCGCCGTTGCCCGGATTGTTTCACGATACGGAATCTTCGGCGTGTGCAGCACCACATCCGCCCCGTATTTCCGATGGAGTTTTTCCAAGGCAATGTCGATGTGGAGCTGTCCTAATCCGCTGAGAACCATTTCTTTCGTGTCGGCGTTGCGATGGAATTCGAGCGTCGGATCTTCTTCGATCAGCTTATGAAGGCCCAGGCTGACTTTGTCGACGTCCGCCTTGGCTTTCGGCTCAATGGCAAAGGACATGACTGGCTTCGGCAAGGTCACGCCGGCATACCGGATCGGAGCGGTTTCCTCGCACAGGGTATCTCCGGTTTGCGTGTCTTTGAGCTTCCCCAGCGCAACAATTTCCCCGGCCCGGGCAGACGGGACCGCCGTATGTTTCTTACCCACGAGGGTATAGAGATGCCCGCCTTTTTCTTTCATCCCGCGCGACGCGTTAAATACCACAGAGTCGGCCTGTAACGTCCCTGAGAGCACCCGCACATAGGAGAGCCGCCCGATAAACGGATCGATAATTGTCTTGAATACGATTGCAGAAAAGGGCTCCTGGTCCCCGACCTGGCGAATCACCGATTCACCGGTATCCGGGTTCATAGCTACCAATGGGGCCCTGACTGCCCGCTCAGCCGGGGATGGCAACAGGCCGACCACCGCGTTGAGTAGCGGGACGATGCCGACGTTCTTGAGCGCGGACCCGCAGAACAGTGGAATCAGTTGCCCGGTCTGCACCCCCAGTCGTAACCCTATCAGCATGTCTTCCTGGGTCAGTTCTCCGCTCGCACAGTACTGTTCCAATAGTCGGTCATCGACTTCCGCCACCGCCTCGTGGAGTCGCTTCCGTGCCTCTCCAACCGCCTGCTGTAGTGATTCGGGAATTGGAGCCTGTTGGACTTTCGCGGACTCCCCCTGGGACCGCACCTGGACCTGCGCCAAGAGATCGTTCACTCCCTCAAGGTACCCGGCATTCTTTATCGGCAACGCGAGAGGAAGAACCGTCACGTCGAGGTCGCGGTGACAGAGGGCGCTGACCTCCTCGAGCAAAACGCCATCTTTGTCGAACTCATTCGCAAAGATCACGCAGGGCAGTCGCAGCTCTTTGATACGGTTCCAAAGCTTCGCCAGTTCGCTCCGGACCCCGGAGGCCCCCAACACGATGATCACGGCATCCACTGCCTGCAGGGCCATGAGTGGTTCGCCAAGCAGGTTCAGTGCTCCGGGAGGATCGACAAGATTAATGGTGGTCTGTTGCCAGGAACAGCGCAGCAGGCTGGTGCTGACGGAGGTTCGCCGGTGAATTTCTTCCGGTTCGAAATCGGAGGTCGTGCTGCCTTGTGCAACGGCTCCGAGGATCGGGATAGTACCGGTCGTAAAGAGGATGGCTTCAACGAGCGAGGTTTTCCCGGCCCCAGCGCTCGAAACGACAGCTACATTTCTGAGTGACTCCGCACGTAGCTCATTCATGGGATCCTCCTTTGTCACACCGGAAGACACGGAGAACCTTCCGGCCCTCGTACATGTGCCTTACATCAACACCACTCCTTGTGTTCTTCGGTCCCTGCGGCGCGGCAGGTCAGCCACCCTTGATCGGCGAAGCTGACATAGCGGCCATCGCCCACGATGAGATGGTCCAAGACCCGAATGCCCAGCACGTCGCCTGCCGCCACAAGTCGCGTCGTCAAGACACGGTCTTCCTGACTCGGCGTGGGATCACCACTGGGATGGTTATGCAGGAAAATCACGGCGGCAGCGGATTCCCGTACGGCGAGGTTGAAGACTTCCCGCGGATGGACGATGCTGAGCGTGAGGCTGCCTTCCGATACAGTCGCATCCCGCATGATCGCGTGTTTGGCGTCTAAGAGAACGACTTTAAAAATCTCATGACGGAGATCCCGGAGGCTGGGATGGTAGTGATGAAAGAGATCCAGGCTCGAGGTAATTTTCGTGCCTTTGGTCAACGGCCCGGCGAGGGCACGTTTGCCGAGTTCGAGCGCGGCTTTGAGTTGTGCCGCTTTCGCCGCTCCCACTCCCGGAATGGTACAGA
>DASQID010000136.1:0-5976 GCA_035631775.1 Acidobacteriota bacterium | reverse complement strand
CGCCCCTTCAGGGCTCTGATCTTTCTTGACAATCCCAACCCCGGGCTGCGCTTCGCTTGCCCGGGGCTATTGGCTGGCGCCCCTCCGGGGCGCTTTCCGCATGGCCAAGGAGTTTCGCGACGGAAACTAGATAAGTAATATGTGGGTCCGGGCTTCAGCTCGGACGCGTAACTCATTTACGTTGCATCACTTGTTCAGACTTGTTACGTGTCGGGGCTGAAGTCCCGACCCACGAGATCCCACACGCTCCGGGGCTTCCTGAGGCCAATCGATCTGCGCGTGGAGGCTCCCGATTTCGGCCAAAATAATTTGCAGAGGCGCCAAGCATGTGATACCCTTCGCGTTTGTTCATTTTGCAGACCTGGCGGGAGGTAGCGTTGCCACTGACGAGACAAAAGAAGACAGACTTAGTAGACTCCTACCGCACTCATGATACGGATACAGGTTCCCCTGAAGTGCAAATCGCGCTGCTCAGCGAGAGGATCAGCTATCTGACCGAGCACTTTAAGGTACATGCCAAGGACCATCACTCCCGCAGAGGCCTGCTGAGAATGGTCGGAAAGCGCCGTCGTCTTCTCGATTATCTGAAGGCGAAGGATGCTGATCGGTATCGCACGGTGATAGAGAAACTCGGGATTCGCAAGTAGCATGTAAGGATACGCTCGGCCCGGTCGCCAGTGCCGGCTGACCGGCCTTCCTCTGACGAGATTTGCCTTTTCCTGTCACGCACGGCTTCATGGAATCTCTCAACGAGCCTCAGGTGATCTTCAGCGTTCGAGCCAAATTGGACCTGTTATTATGTGACAGGTCCTTAAGTCCAGAGGTATCAGATTAAGCAACAGTAAGAACTACAATACACACCCGGTGCTCTGACGTTTGAATCCCGGCAGGTGATACGCTCGGGAGCCATGGTCGGGGCCCGGATTAACTGCAAGCGGGATGTGGGTGGGTTATGAATTATGAGTTATGAGTTAATGGCTGCTCCCTTGAGCGTTGGCTGCGGAGAGCCCCTAACTCTGGACTCATAATCATAATTCCTAGTTCATAAATGCCGCCCTCGGTCCCGACTGCTTGATTCCAATCCATGGAGGATTGATATGATTCACAGAGTTTCCACCGAGATCGGCGGACTTGAATTTTCAATTGAAATGGGCAGGGTAGCGAAACAGGCGGACGGTGCCGCCTATGTGTCCTATGGAGACACGGTTGTGCTCGTTGCTGCCTGTTCCCAAAAGGAGCCGAAAGAAGGCACGGATTTCTTCCCTCTTACGGTCGACTATCGCGAAAACACCTATGCAGCCGGGAAAATACCAGGGGGATTCTTCAAGAGGGAGGGGCGTCCCACCGAGAAGGAGATCCTGACCTCACGTCTCATAGATCGCCCGTTGCGCCCCCTGTTTCCCGAGGGCTTCAACAACGAAACTCAGATCATCGCACTCGTGCTGTCGGCCGACAAGGAGAACGATCCGGACATTATGGGGATTACCGGAGCGTCCGCGGCCACATATTGCTCTCCGATTCCCTTTTACAGTCCCGTTGCGGCTGTGCGCGTCGGATACATGAACGGCGCCTTTGTCGCGAATCCGCCCATCAGCAAGCTCAAGGACAGCAGCCTGAATCTGACCATCGCGGGTACCGACGAAGCCATTGTCATGGTTGAGGCCGGCGCCAACGAGATGCCGGAGGAGATGTTGGTCGAGGCCCTCGACTTCGGTCACGGCATCATCCGCAAGCTGATCGCGTTGCAGAAGGAACTCTACGAAAAGATCCAGCCTGTGAAGCGGGAGTTTGTGAAGCCCTCCTTCGGCACGTCCGAATATGAGCGCATCGAAAAGGCCTGCAGTGCGAAGATTTCCGAGGCCCTCCACATCGATGGAAAACTCGGGAGCTACGCGCGCATGGACGAACTCCGGGCAGAAAACGAGGCTGCGATTCCCGAAGAGGAGGAGGAGCGCCGGGCTCAGGCAGGGAAGATCTTCGATCATGTGATGGAGAAGATCTTCCGGAAGGAAATCCTCGAAGAAAAACGCCGCCCCGACGGGCGCGGGTTTGACGAAATCCGCTCAATTACCGCGGACGTATCCCTTCTGCCCCGCACCCACGGCTCCGCCCTGTTTACCCGCGGCGAAACCCAGGCGCTGGTCACGGCCACTCTGGGCACTGCCGACGACGAACAGCGCATGGACACGCTCGAGGGCGAATCCTTCAAGCGCTTTATGCTGCATTACAATTTCCCGCCCTTCAGCGTCGGTGAAGTCAAGATGTTGCGCGGCCCGGGCAGACGCGAGGTCGGCCATGGCGCCCTGGCAGAGAGAAGCCTGGCGCCGGTTATGCCTGGTGAAGAAGCGTTCCCCTACACCGTCCGGGTGGTTTCCGACATTCTCGAAAGCAACGGATCCTCTTCGATGGCAACAGTCTGCGGCGGTATTCTGGCTCTGATGGACGCAGGGGTTCCCATCAAGTCTCCTGTTGCGGGAGTCGCCATGGGATTGGTCAAGGAAGGGGACAAGTATGCCATTCTCACCGATATAGCCGGGGCAGAGGATCACTACGGCGACATGGACTTCAAGGTGGCGGGAACGGAGAAAGGGATCACCGGCCTCCAGATGGACATCAAGATTGGCGGGATCACCAGGCAGATCATGGCCGAAGCGTTGGCTCAGGCCCGTGAGGGGCGGCTTTTCATCCTGAAACGGATGGCTGAATGCCTGCAATCCCCGCGCTCGGAGATCTCCCCATATGCGCCGCGCATCATCACGATCCAGATCCCGAAAGACAAGATCGGCGGTGTAATCGGCACCGGCGGTAAGATCATCCGCGGAATCATCGAGCAGACCGGCGTAAAAATAGACATCGAGGACGACGGCAAGGTCAACATAGCATCGACCGACACGGACTCTGCCCAGAAGGCAATCCGTATGATCGAAGATCTGGTGATGGAAGCCGAGGTCGGCAAGACCTACCTGGGAACCGTAACACGGCTGGTCGATTTCGGCGCCTTCGTCGAGATCTTCCCGGGGACCGAAGGGCTTCTCCACATTTCCGAGGTCGCGGATTTCCGTGTGCAGGACATCAATAGCGAGCTTCACCTGGGTGACCAGGTTCCGGTCAAAGTGATAAGCATCGAGCCTCCAAACAAGATCCGGCTGAGCCGGAAGGCCGTGCTGCGCGAGCAGGCGGGACTGCCGCCCCTGGAGCCGTCGCGGCCGCCACAGCGCCGGGAGCATGGCCACGGTGAGCGCGGCCGTGGGGGACCGAGGGGCGAGCGCGACAGGGGTCGAAGTCGCGGCGCCGGAGGAGACCGAGGCCGCCGTTATTAGAAAACAGCATGCGGAAGGCAGCAGGCAGAGAGCAGCCAGAAGAACCGGATGGCAGCTGCCCTTACTGCCAGCTGACCCAGTCCTCTGCCCTCTGCCTGCTACCATCTGCCTGCTGCCGCTATGAACCGTCAAAGCATACTCGAACTGTTGGAGAGTATTCAAAAGGGAGCCGTGACGCCCGCACAGGGTGTCGAGAAACTCTCTCATCTCCCGTTTGAGGATCTAGGCTTCGCCCGTGTGGACCACCATCGAACACTGCGGCAGGGATTCCCGGAGGTGGTTTTCGGCCTGGGCAAAAAACCGGAGCACGTGGCTGAAATTGTCAGGCGCCTCCTCCCGCACAAGTCCAACGTTCTTGTGACGCGCTGCACGAGGGAAGCCTATCGCAGAGTGCGTAAGATCACGGGCAGGGCCCGATATCACGAGCCGGCCCAAGCGCTCAGCGTCGTGCAGGATTCCACAATCTACGGCGACGGCACGATTCACGTCGTGTGCGCGGGCACGTCCGACATATGCGTGGCGGAGGAGGCGGCCCTGACGGCCCGCGTCATGGGCAACGAGGTCGAGACTACTTTTGATGCGGGAGTAGCCGGAATACATCGGCTTCTCAGTGTTCGCGAGTCGCTGACCCATGCCCGGGTGATAATTGTGGTCGCGGGCATGGAGGGGGCCCTGCCCAGTGTTGTGGGAGGGCTGGTAAGCGTCCCGGTCATAGCAGTGCCGAGCAGTATCGGCTACGGCAGTTCCTTCGGCGGTCTCACTGCGCTCTTGGCAATGCTCAACAGCTGTGCATCGAATGTGACGGTGATGAACATCGACAACGGCTTCGGAGCAGGCTACGTGGCCAGCCTGATCAATAGAAAAAGGAAATAGCCACTCCGCCTGGGATCTCTCTGGCAAGAGGGATTTACGATTGACGATTGAAAGATCGGCAGAACGGATTCAGTAATCTTCGTTTATGAAGGCTCAGCCATTCTCCTCTGGGATTGCACGAACAACGCGACGATCAAGCTGCAGTCGGGATGATTCCTGAGCCCTGTCATGCATCGTAAATCGTCAATCGTCAATCGTCAATTTACTGTGGTGACGCTCCGCGCCGGTTCTGCTATTATTCTGCATCCGTCCAATCTGAGCCGAGCTTATGCCCCTGTATTCAGACAGCATGCTTGATGAAGTGAGGAATGCTGTCAACATCGTTTCCCTGGTCTCCGATTACGTCGCGCTCAAGAAACGCGGCAGGAATTACGTGGCGCGCTGCCCTTTCCACACCGAAAAGACCCCTTCGTTCAACGTCAACGAGGAGAAGCAGATATTCCACTGCTTCGGCTGTGGACTGGGTGGGGATGTGTTCAAGTTCCTGATGCAGATCGAACACATTACCTTTCCGGAAGCGGTTCGTCTGGTTGCGGAGCGTCATGGAATCAAACTACCCCAGGCCGACGCGCCTGTCCGTGTGGAAGGCGAGATCGACGGCGAGGTGCTCAGGCGAGCCATGACGGAGGCAGCCGGATTTTTCCATTCCATGCTGCTGGAATCGGATGAAGGGAAGTCGCCGCTGGGATACCTTCAGGGCAGAGGCGTGACCCGGGAGACGATCAACTGCTTTCAAATGGGATACTCGCCGGCTGGAGGCGAGGTATTGCTTCAACGCCTTGCCGGGAAAGGGTTTCCCCTTCAAGCGCTGGACGAGTGCGGGCTGACCAAACGCTCCGAGGACGGCACCAGGCGGTATGATGCCTTTCGCGGCCGGATCATGTTTCCAATCACTGACATACGAGGACGGGTCATCGCATTTGGGGGCCGCGCGCTGGGAGACCGGCCACCGAAGTATTTGAATTCCCCAGAGACGAGGCTCTATAATAAAAGTCGCAATCTCTTCGGCTTGAGCTTTTCCCGCGAGGGCATCAAAAAGCAGGATTACGCCGTATTGGTGGAAGGGTATATGGATTTCATAATCCCTTACCAATATGGGGTCGATAATCTGGTTGCCTCCCTTGGGACGAGTTTGACCCCTCAGCAGGTGCAGCTGCTGGGACGGTACACCCGTGAGGTTGTGGTCAGCTATGACCCAGATTCCGCTGGGCTTGCGGCGACACAGAGGTCTCTTGACCTCTTTTTGGAGGAGGACTTCAGGGTCAAGGTACTCCGTCTCCCCGACGGGCAGGACCCGGACACTTTTGTACGAAGCGCAGGGCCGGAGGACTATAGAAACCGGCTGCGCGAGTCAGTTCCGTACCTGGACTTTGTCCTGGAAACGGCGATTCGGAGCCAGGGGAGTCTGGAAAATCCAAAAAGCAAGATATACGTGTTGAATACGGTATTGCCATATCTGGCGAAACTGCCAAACTCCGTGGAGCGTTCCGAGTATGTCTTCCGGTTTGCGCGAAAGCTGAATCTGGAAGACGAGCAGCTCCTTGCGGAGCTCAAGCGCGCCGCGCAGCAAAAGAAGGCGCGCCTTGCCGACGGCCCGACTGCAAACCTGGGATCGATGAAATTTGCGGAGAAACGGCTTCTCCAGCTCTTGTTGAATAACACGGATCTTCAGGCCTCCGTTCTGCCCTTGTGCTCGCAGCGGGACTTTGAAGGGCTGGCATTGGAGAGAGTTTATAACGCCATATTGGAAGGCTTCCGGAATCACGAGATTGCCACCTTCGAC
>DASQID010000135.1:0-6037 GCA_035631775.1 Acidobacteriota bacterium | reverse complement strand
AAACGAGTGTCTTGATGCAGGCGGTCCGCGATGCATCAGCGCGACCGGCTGCGAGATTCCGGACGGGACGCCGCATGCAAATCTGATGGCCCAGGTTCAGGCCTTGCGCGACTACCGGACCTGATCTTAACTTTGTCAGTCCACGGTAACGTGTTGCGGTCCCGGGTGCAACACTACCTGCTTCCCCTTCCACACGAATTTGCCGGCCAGCGTTCCCGGGAGAGTGACGTCGGCGTCAAGCTGGTCCCCCTTGCGAGCGAGCCGGACTGAGATCTCCCCCTGTGGATGAGGCATGGAAACCCGGAGCGTCGTGAGCGTACCAGGATGAGGACTGATGACAACCTCGGAGAATCCCGGCGCGGCCGGCTCGATCCCGGCCACCGTGGCGATCAGATCGAAATTGGGGTGAGCGCTCCAGGCATGGCAATCGGAGCGCGAAGGTTCGGGCTCTTCCGCCCAGGTGGTCAGGCCCAGCGCGAGCATGTGCCTCCAGGGATCCAGCAGCTTCAGGTATTCGTCACCAAGCCCTGTCTTTTTCAGCGCCCGGAACAGGTAGAACCGGAAGTAATAGGTGCATTGGGGAAGCTTCGGATCATCCAGCACGCGCCTCATCAATTCCACCTGTTCCTTGTCTGGAAGAACGTCTTCCAGGATGGATAGGACATTGGCATGCTGGCTGAAGTATCTTCTGGAGGGACTGTCGGCGACCAGACGGCGCTCCGCGTCCCAACAGGTTTCTCGCACGGCACTGCAGATTTTTCTGGCAAGTTCGCTGTAATGCGCTGCCCGCTCCGGGCTGCCGAAGGAAGACTCGAGGTCGGAGGCGTCCCGTAGGGCAGCGGCGAACTGGAGGCTGAGGATCGCGGATTGTCCATCGGACTCTTGCGGGGGAACACCTGAGCTGAACTCGCGGGTCCAATCAACGAAATTCCACCACTCGAGTTTTCCGAGCAGCCCTGAACTCGACAGACGCGATTCGAACCAGCCGAGCACGGAATGCACGCCGGGCAAATAGCCTTTCAGAAACGCTTGTTCTCCAGAATACCACCAGAGGTCGTGCATCATCCCGATCCACAGCAATGAAAATGGGGGAATGTATTGTGGCAAAAATGAGGGATATCGACTTTGCGTCAGTCCCTCGGGAGTGCGGGATTCATCCAGTAGTTCGATGGCATTCTTCACCAGGCGGTTGTCGCCGGCCACATACAGCGAGATCAGGGCCTGGATACGCGTGTCCCCCGCATACTGCAGCTGTTCGTAGTACGGGCAATCCATGTAGGTTTCGTGCGCACAAAGCCGTGCGGTACGCCACCCCGTCTCCCAGATCCTCCCGAGATTGGGATCGTCGCTCTCAAAACGGGCGCGCACCACAAAGGGATACGCCGTAAACTTCCCCCGAAAATCCTGAAGCACGAGCGGCTCGGTATGAGTTTCGACATTGATCTGCAGATAGCGGTAAGTCCGCCACCAGAGCGGCCGAAAGAGCCTCCCCGATCCGCCGTCCGGGATGAAACGATCCTGGTAGCCCACCATGTCCTTGCCTTCGGTTTCGTTTCTGTTTCCCTTCTCATTGCCTTTCCAGAGTGCCTCCGCATAGGTCAGCGTGATCAGACTGCCGCGGCCGCCGCTGGAAATCAGCTCAGGATAGGCGGTCGTGAGCGCACCGTTATCGAGCAGGAGGGTGGCTCGGGAACCCGGTGGTATTGTGATGGGCGCCTGTCCCTTCAGAAAGGCTTCAGTTGCGGTCACGCCGCCCGCCTTTACAATCCGGTTCAGTCGCTCCAGTTTCTCCTCCATGAGCGGAATATTACGAGGCACGAGCATCCACCTCGACGGGCTGTCCTGAATGCCCCGCGGCCCACCGGGAGTCAGGACGCGCGGCGCATTCCAGCTGGAATCGTTATATTCCGCGGACTCCCACCCCCAGGGATACTTTGTGCCGTCCACACGCTCTCCCGGGCCCACAACGGTGTAGTGTGGAATCTTCTTGCGATCAAGCGGTATCATCCCAATGGCCGAATCCCGGACTACCTTCCAGCCCGTGCCGGTATCGGCGATCGATTCAGCGGTGCTGTCTCCTTGCAGGATGAAGCCCGTTTCATTCATTATCTGAGCCATCGGCGCCAGCTCCGCAAAGTTCCAGACGACAGCAGCGAGGATGTTCTTTCCCTTTTTCAAGTTGGGTGCGATGTCGATGGTGTCAAAGCGCCAGTGGTTGAGGTCTCCGCGAGCCGGTCCTGCCGATACTCGCGTCCCGTTGACAAAAAGCTCATAGCGATTGTCCCCGCTCACATGAATCCGAAAGGCCGTAGGCTGCGCCGGAAGATCGAAGGTCTTGCGGAAGCGGAACACCCCGAATTCGCGTAGTTGAGCTCCGGGGCTTGTGATCCACTGCGCCGACCATGTCCTCTTGAGTAGGTCGGGATTGACCGTTTCTGGACTGGACATAACACACGTGCTGATTGCAAAGGTTAGGATTGAGGTCAGACGGCAGACTGAGTGTTCAGGTCTCATGGCTATCCTTTTCCTCCGGGTAGACAGGCTATCATAACAGCAACGCGGCGCACTTTGCGTGCTACAAAGTGAGTGACCAGGCATGTCGGATGCGATCTGGGGCGCGGGTGGCTTGGGAAACCACCGGGGGACAGGAGAGGGGCCATGGATACGAAACAGGTGACCGCGAATATCGACAGGTTCAGCGGCTATGCGGAGAGGTACGACACCTACCGGCCCAAGCCGCCCGGCGTCTTGCCGGCACTCCTGATGCAAGTCGCGCGGGTGCAAAGGCCGTGCCTGGTCGTGGATCTTGGGAGCGGCACAGGCCTGTCCACATTTATTTGGGCGGAAAAAGCAGAAGAAGTTGTGGGAGTTGAACCCAACGCGGACATGCGTGCGTATGCGTCCCGCTGCGCATTGGACCTGCCGAGAACCGCTCGGATTCGTTTCGAAAATGCGGTTTCCTCAGATACCCATCTGCCGGATGCATGCGCTGATATAGTCACCTGCTCCCAGTCCCTGCATTGGATGGAGCCACAATCGACCTTTGCCGAGGTCGCACGTATACTGCGACCCGGCGGTTGCTTCGCCGCATACGACTGCGATTGGCCGCCCACAATGCACTGGGAGGCGGAGATGGCATTTGATGCATTGTTCTCCAGGGCAGAGAGGTTGGGAGGAGAGCGAGGATATTATCGAGACGTGGTCAAGTGGGATAAGGAACAACATCTTGGGCGCATGAAGGCCAGCGGGCACTTCCGATTTGTCAGGGAAATACTGCTGCACAATGTCGAGAGCGGAAATGCTGAGAGGCTGGTTGGAATCGCTTTGAGTCAGGGGAACATTGCAACGCTGATTAAGAGTGGCGTGACTGCGGAAGAGATTGGCGTTGATGACCTGCGGCGCATCGCCGAGCGAACAATCGGGTGTGACCCAATTGCCTGGTATTTCAGTTACCGCGTCCGCCTCGGAGTCAGATAGGCAGCCGGCATTGGTAACCTTGCCGCACAGAACAGCAGCCAGGCTTTACCACCAAGCCACTTCTGTGCTGTAATGGCTTGACTGGCAAAAAGAGACGAAATTGGGCTCCGCACGACCTTCGGCCGGACGGTTTTTGCGCCGGAGAATTGTAGGCTGCTGAAACAGCACCCGTCTCCACATCAGGAAAGTTGGTGGCAATGAGAAACTGGCGCAAGGATTTAACGATCGCGGCAGTCGTTTTGGTTGCTGCGCTTGTCGTCTCGCAAGCATTCCGAATTAACAAGATCAATCCGCAGGTCCGCTCGGACATATCGGCGGCTCCCGAGATCAGCGTCCTGCTGCGCCGTGCATGCTATAACTGCCACTCCAGCGAAACGGTGTGGCCCTGGTATTCCAATGTTGCACCCGTCTCCTGGCTGATAGCAAGCGATGTCAGCGAAGGCCGCTCGCTGCTGAACTTCTCCGACTGGGGGACTTACGTCCCCGATTTGAAGATCAAGAAGCTGCGGAAGATCGCAGAGGAGGTTGCGGGTGGTGACATGCCGCCCTGGTATTACAATACCTTGCACCCCGAGGCGCGTCTGAGTGAGGCGGAGCGCGCACAAATCCGCACCTGGAGCGAAGCCGAGCTTACGCACCTCGGCCAAAAATGAGGAAAGCGCGAGATCTCCGGCAAAATCAGAGGCGATAATGCGATTGGCTGCCGACATCAGCCGTCGATCATGTTCAAACCGAACCTTTCTGAAGGCACCTGCGTTAATGTGGCTGGAGGCGGCAGAAACGTGCAGGTCGCCCGGGATCGGGGATCCTGTGTAGCGTCTGTTGATCGGATTTTGCGAGCACGGCATGGATCTTTCTGAAATCCTGCAAAGCTGCCGAGGTGGCGACGAATTAGCCTGGGAAGCCTTGGTAACCCGGCATCAGGCCAGGGTGTATGCCATCGCCTACCACTACGTGGGCAACGCTGAGGATGCCCGCGATCTGGCGCAGGAAGTGTTTGTCAGAATCTACCAAAACCTGCATCTTTGCGCGGATGATCAGATGTTTGTGCCGTGGATGATCCGCATCGCGCGCAACATCTGCGTCGACCAGCTCCGACGCCGAAAGGCCAGGCCGCCCTCTCAGGATATAGACGCCGCAGAAGCGGGTTATCTGCAGGCCGGGGGGCGAAATCCCGAGGAGCAATGGGCCGAATCTTCCAAGAAGCGAATGGTTTACAGAGCGGTTCGCGAGCTGACGGACCTGAATCGCGAGATCATTCTTCTGAAAGAGATTCTGGGACTATCTCTGGAAGAGATATCGTCGATGCTCCAAGTCCCACTCGGCACCGTAAAATCGCGCTCCAACAGGGCCCGCCTGGAACTGGCCCGGAAGCTGGTGGCATTGAGCGGCAGCTACAACGATGAGCCCGCAACCTAGAGGTGGTCATATGAACTGCTCCGCCTTTGAAATCAGGATCGAAAGACTCCACAAGGGCCTGCTGACACCTGCGGAGCGGCAGGAAGTAGAGGGTCATCTCAAGCTCTGCTCATCGTGCCGTGAGTTGGCCAGGTTGGCGTCCGTCGATTTCGAGGCGCCCCTTCTCCGGCAGCCGCATGATCTGACTCGCTCGATTCTGGAACGGACAAGCGGTCCCGCCTGTGGGCGCGCGCAGGAGCATCTCTGCGAATTTGTGGACGGTAATCTCGAGAACGATTACGAGGAAATTCTCTCCCTTCACCTTGAAGGCTGCAGCGGCTGCTCGGCGCTGGTTGATAGCTTGCGGGAGTTAAAGGACATCCTTCCTCAGCTGGGCGAGATCGATCCGGGCCTGACCTTCAGTTTCCGTGTGCTCAGGGCAACTTCCAGGCAGCTGGTGAAGCCTCGCGTTAGCCTCTGGCCGCGCGTTCAACGATGGTGGCTGCGACTTATCCAGCGACCTCGCTTCAGCTTGGAAGCCGCCTACCTTGGAACTATCCTGCTTGTCTGTGTGTTCGGGAATCCGCTGACAGCTGTTCAGGAATTGTCGCTCCGTGCCGCCGCTTTGCACAAATCCGAGCGTGTTGTTTCCCTGCCCTCCCTGGCCCTTCCGGGCTCTCTGATGAGCAGCGATACGGGAGTGCTGAAGTCCACCAGGGAGTTTGCCGAGGACCTTTCAAGGCGGCAGGAAGGATTGGCGAAGTCTGCCGTCGGGACCTTCGAACGAGGCTTCCGCTCGCTTCAAGGCTTTGTCCAAGCCGAATTCCGATCTGCTCGCTCTCTGCCGTCCAGAGCGGCCCATGTCCTTGCGGAAGCCTGGACCGCGCTCTTCCCCAAATCCAAATCCGCCAGATAAATTCCCGGCAAAACCGGGGATGTTCCTCTTGTTTTTCCTGATCTTAATTGGAGCTTCTCATGCAGCGGTGCCTGCGCCACGTAGCCCCAAGTTTTCGATTGCTGTGGTTCCGCACGAATCTCGCAGGTGACTGGCCGGCGGTCCTTAGGGCTGGCGCAAGAATAAATTCACATTTTGGCGCGAGCACCGTCGCGCCTGCGGCGCTCCTGGGGCGGGCAGATGCGAGGCGCCGCGACGCAGGCGATA
>DASQID010000134.1:0-2852 GCA_035631775.1 Acidobacteriota bacterium | reverse complement strand
GTGGCGAGCGTCCATCACCTCGGTGACGACGGGCAAGCCGGTTTCAGCTCGTGCTTGGGCCAGGAGCGTCAATCCTTCCTCTCTTAATCCGTGGAAGCTGTACGGGGATGTGCGCGGTTTGTAGGCTCCTCCCCGCAGCACTTTGGCCCCAGCCGCCTTGACAGCCCTGGCGGTCACCATCAACTGTTGCTCGTTCTCGACGGCGCACGGCCCCGCCATGACAACAACCTCGCTGCCCCCGACCAGGACACCATTGAGGTCAACGATCGTACCTTCAGGTCTGGCATTCCGGCAGGCAAGCTTGAGCGATGTGTCCGCAAATGTCTCCAAGGAGCAAGTTTCCAACAAGTTTGATGGTCCGCTCATACCTTGTTTCCCCAGCCTGCGAGCGTCCCGCGCGATCGCGACCTTGTGTCGCCTTTCCAAAGACGCAAAAAGGACGGGTCAGGCTTCCTGCTCGGGCTTGTTCTTGAAGACAGCGATCGCTTCAATCTCCACGAGCAAATCCTCACGGCAAAGTCTCGCCTGAATCCCTGTGCTAGCCGGAAGCGGATCCAGCCCCAACCACTTAAAGAATGCCGTACGAACCTCGTTGAAGTCCCGGTAATCGCGCTCGATATCCCTAAGGTAACAGGTGGCTCTCACTATGTCGCGCCAGGTTGCCCCCTCTGCAGCCAGCAGCTCGGTTATGTTTCGATATGTTCTCCAGCACTGTGCCCGGAAGTCGCCCACATGAATCGTTCGGCCGTCTTCGTCCACACTGGCTGTCCCGGAAATGAACAGCATCGTGTGATCGCCCAGATTCACCCTCATGCCGCGCGAGAAAGAGGCCGGCCGTGGGTAGGTATAAGCCTCGTTGAGCACTGTGTGCGCCCTTATGTCTTGCTTTTCCACAGGCGTGTGGACTTGCTCATAGGCCGGCTCGAGCACGTGCGGCACTCGCTGCGCATCGGGGGATAGGATCCCCAAGGCCGTCAATTCGTATCTTTCTCCCTCGGAGAGGTTCATAAGAGAAATTGGAAGTAACTCTACAGTTTTGACCATGGCATTCGACATTGGTTGCATGCTCACTCGATAAGATTGTCTGCGGCATCCTGCCGTGGCTGGTTAACTCCGGTCGTTGCATCATGACCTTGCATGAACGATCTTCGTCCGGTCCCTCGCCTGAGACTCCCGTGTGCCCTTGGCTGAGAGACTTTCCTGTGAAGAATGGAAAGGATATCTAGTGGACTGATGATAACTGCCATTGAGCCTGGCATTCCTCCGTCCTTGCAGGACCGAGACTAGATGAATGGGACAGATCTGTAACGCGAGGTAATAGTGCAAGTCTCGTGCCAACCTAAGGGTGACCTCAGTGTGAAAGTAAACTATGTGATTACAGCAAGTTGCGGATGCCTTAGGGGTGCAGTGCGAGAGGTGCCGGGCGGCTCTATGGGATTATACGCAGTGAAGAGTCGCAATTTGCGACGGTTTCAGGATGCCGGTCACACGGGCGCGGTCGTTGCGCTGCTGCCGGAGGGAAGCCGTCATTGCGAGATTGCCTGCAAGTGTCGCGTGCTCTCCGCGAGCCATGTCACCGGAACCTGATGCACGACGCTCATCTGGTTGCGCTGTCCCTCGAACACGGAGTTCACGAGATCCTGACTCTCGACGACGATTTCCGCCGCTTCCCGCAGGTTTCCAGCCGCAATCCCTTCCGGCGCGCGAATGGGAGACTCTCCAGGGCGCCCTCTAGATACCTACGCAGCATGTGGCCAAACTACGATGTGACCGCAGTATGGTTCAAGAAGTGAAAAAGACCAAACTGCGGGGTGATCGCATTTCGGCCACTCGATTCGCCGCACCACTTCAATGGCCGATTCCACTCGAATGAAGCGGGTCTGGGCTATGTCTTCTTCGACCGGCCGTCCAACTCAGGCAGGGTGATTCCCAACTCTTTGAGTTTACGGAAAAGCGTGCTCTTGTGAATTCCGAGTTCACGGGCCGTGGCAAGCCGGTTATAGCGATTACGCTTGAGCCCTTCCATAATCGCGCGGAACTCGACGCTTCTCAGATCCGCTTTTCCGGTGCCGGCTCCCTCGGATACGGCTCGCGAACCGGTCAGATAACCGGGCAGGTGATGTGCCTCAATCAGAGGCATTGTGCAGAGGATGTGGGCGCGCTCTATGACATTCATGAGTTCACGGATATTGCCCGGGAAATCGTAGGCCTGTAGATGGCCCATCACTTCCTCGGAAACCCCGGTGATTTCCTTGCCGTATTCGAGATTGAGCTTCCTGAGGATTCGTTCGACAAGCAAGGGTATGTCTTCCTTGCGCTGTCTGAGGGGAGGCAGTTCCAGGGTCACCACGTTAAGCCGGTAATAGAGATCCGACCGGAACTTACCCTCCCTCACCGATTCTTCCAGTGATTGGTTGGTGGCGGCGATAAAGCGTGCCTCGGTTCTCTCCGATACCATGCTGCCCAGCGGCAGGTACGTCTTTTCTTGGAGAACACGAAGCAGCTTGACCTGCAGGCCCAGGCTCAGGTCACCGATTTCGTCCAGGAAAATAGTACCTTCCCCCGCCAGGGTGAACTGTCCGGGCTTGTCCTTGGATGCCCCAGTGAAGGCTCCGGCACGATAGCCGAACAGCTCCGATTCGAGGAGGGTTTCGGGCAGTGCAGCGCAGTCGATGATGGTCAGTGGCTTGGCCGATCGTGGGCTCAACCAATGAATGGTCCTCGCCAGCAGCTCCTTTCCGGTGCCCGTTTCTCCTTGGATGAGAACGGTACTGTTGCTCCCTGCAACCTGTGGGAGCAGCTTCAGGATCTCCTGCATGCGTTCGTTGCAGCTGGCCAGCTCCCCCACCACA
>DASQID010000133.1:0-3357 GCA_035631775.1 Acidobacteriota bacterium | reverse complement strand
GGGAACATCGTCGTCATCGCCCACAAGTTCGGCACGGTCACACGATATGGCCATCTGTCCAAGATCAATGTGGAAGTAGGGCAGCGTGTCTCCCGGTCGGAGGTCATCGGGTACGTTGGCACTTCAGGAAGGACGACCGGCCCGCATCTGCACTACGAGGTCTGGCAATACAATCATCGCAAGGATCCCAGGCGCTTCTTTTCCCACTCCGAAACCGAATAGTCAAGATTGACACGAGTCCCACCTCACAAGGTAATCCACAGCTTCGTTCTTTGCTACTAACCCGCAATTCCGTCTCCTCCCGGCAGGGAATTCCTTAAGCGAAAAGTGCATGCAGCAAGATCAAAGTTCGCGGTTCGCAGTTCGCAGAGGCCGCGGCTCATCAGCAGACTGCAAACCACAGTGTCTGAATCGCAGGCGGCAGTTTCGGCAGTTTTGCGTTGGTTGACTCATCCTACCGCATCTGTTAGATTAAGCGGTTTATATCCGGCCGGAGATCTCCCCTGATGTTCAATGCGATCCTCACAAAGATCATAGGCAGCAAAAACGAGCGCGACATCAAGAAGATGCAGCCCGTGATCCAGCGCGTCAACGAACTGGAGGCAGAGATGTCCAGGCTCTCCGACGCGCAGCTGGCCGAACTGACTCCGAAGTTTCGCCAGCGTCTTGCCGGAGGAGAGGCGCTTGACGATCTGATTCCTGAAGCGTTTGCCGCAGTGCGCGAAGTCTCCAAGCGTGTGCTGTTCATGCGTCACTATGACGTTCAGCTCATTGGCGGGATGGTCCTTCACCAGGGGAAGATCTCCGAAATGAAGACCGGAGAGGGGAAGACACTGGTTGCGACGCTTCCAGCCTATCTGAACGCCTTAGAGGGGAAGGGCGTCCACATTGTCACGGTCAACGACTACCTGGCCGGCCGCGACGCCGAGTGGATGGGCAAAATCTATCGGGCCCTGGGCCTGACGGTGGGCTGCATTCAACACCCACTCACGGATGCGGAGCGCAAGGTTGCCTACAGCGCTGATATAACCTACGGCACCAACAATGAATTCGGCTTCGACTACCTGCGAGACAACATGAAGTATGATCTCGCCGATTGCGTCCAGCGCGAATTCAACTACGCCATAGTGGACGAGGTCGATTCGATCCTGATCGATGAAGCCCGGACCCCTCTGATAATCTCCGGACCGGCGGAAGAGTCCACCGATAAGTACTACAAGATTGACCGCATTATTCCCAGGCTCCGCCGCGATGTCGACTTCCAGGTAGATGAGAAAGCCCGCACGGTAAACCTTACCGAGGAGGGTGTGGAGAAATCGGAAAAGCTTCTGAATGTCGGCAATCTCTTCGAACCCCAAAATATGGACTGGGTGCATCACATCTACCAGGCACTGAAAGCCCACCTCCTATTCAAGAGGGATGTCGACTACATGGTAAAGGACGGCGAGGTCGTCATCGTGGACGAGTTCACGGGCCGCCTCATGCCGGGCAGGCGATACAGCGATGGCCTGCATCAGGCACTGGAAGCCAAGGAAAACGTCAAGATCGAGCGCGAAAACCAGACGCTGGCCACCGTCACTTTTCAGAACTACTTCCGGATGTACAAGAAGCTCGCCGGCATGACGGGTACGGCTGAAACCGAAGCGGAGGAGTTTTACAAGATATACAAGCTCGAAGTCGTCGTCATCCCGCCGAACAGGACCCTCATCCGGACCGAGCATCCGGATGTCATTTATCGTACGGAGCGCGAGAAATACAACGCCGTAGTGAACGAGATCAAGGAACTTTACGAGCTGGGCCGGCCCGTGCTGGTCGGGACGATCTCTATCGAGAAGTCCGAGAAGCTCAGCACATTGTTGAAGCGCCAGGGCATCCCTCACGTCGTCCTGAACGCAAAGTACCATGCCAAGGAGGCCGAGATCGTCGCGCAGGCCGGCAGGAAAAGGGCGGTGACGATCGCGACCAACATGGCCGGGCGGGGCACGGACATACTTCTTGGCGGCAACCCGGACGCGCTGACTGTTCAGACTCTCCGGGAAAAGGGACTGGATCCGCTGGCAA
This sequence comes from Acidobacteriota bacterium, assembly GCA_035631775.1. GTDB lineage: Bacteria > Acidobacteriota > UBA6911 > UBA6911 > UBA6911 > DASQID01. The sequence continues at coordinate 1,296 of DASQID010000133.1, read as the reverse complement.
TGTCCAAACAGGATCACGAACGGATCCGTCAGCAGTGCGTCGAGCTGTGCAAGAGAGAGCATGAAGAAGTTGTGAAGCTCATGGGCCTGCACATTCTCGGCACCGAAAGGCATGAGGCGAGGCGGATCGACAATCAACTACGCGGCCGCGCCGGCCGCCAGGGAGATCCTGGATCCTCACGATTCTATCTGTCACTCGAAGATGATCTCATGCGCATCTTCGCGAGCGACCGAATTTCCGGAATTATGCAGTCGCTCGGGATGGAAGAAGGGATTCCTATCGAGAGCAAACTCATCACCCGCCAGATCGAGAGAGCGCAGAAGCAGGTGGAGGCCCGCAATTTCGAGATCCGCAAACATCTGCTCGAATACGATGATGTGATGAACAAGCAGCGCGAGGCGATCTACGCGATCCGACGCGACCTGCTCGAAGGCACCGATCAAAGGGAATACCTCTTGGAGCTGGCGAACGACATACTGCTGGATCTCATCGACCTGCACGCTGCGAAGGAGAAACAGCCCGAGGATTGGGATATCGAGAACCTGAGGATCAGCGTCGGCAACCAGTTCGGTCTCGATATAGCTACGGTGGGCATTGATCTGAAGGAAATCACCCGCGAGGATCTGGTCGAAAAGCTCAGCGGGACGGTGCGGCGGATCTATGAGGACAAGGAGAAACGTGTCGGCGCCGAATACATGCGTTACCAGGAGCGGATGATCATGCTCCAGGTTTTGGACGTGCAGTGGAAGGATCACCTCTGGGCATTGGATCACTTGAAGGAGGGCATTGGGCTTCGCGGCTACGGGCAACGAGACCCGCTGATCGAGTACAAGAAGGAAAGCTTCGATATGTTTGAGCAGCTCAACACCCGGCGGGAGGAGGAGACGATCCGATATCTCTACCTCTTCGAACCCCTGAGTCTGGAAGAACAGGAGGCGCGCGAGAGAGAGCGGGAGGAGGCGCGCAGGAGGCAGTTGAGAGAGCAGAACCTCGTGTATAGCGGGGGAGACGGCACCCCCGCGGCGCCGAAAAAAAGGGAGGTCGCTAAAGTCGGCAGGAATGATCCCTGCCCATGCGGAAGCGGAAAGAAATTCAAGAAGTGCCACGGGAAATAGCGGGCAGCGGGATCGTAATGTGTTCATGTGCGGGGGGTCATCAGACCCCCCGGTCGCGGCCTGAGGCCGCGGCGCGCGCCGGTCTGATGACCGACGCCACAGGACCTTTCTTTCAGCCTGATTGTGAAGTTATTTTCTGCAAGGGGCCCTTAGATTCATCGAGGTGGAATTTGGAAAGCCG
>DASQID010000132.1:0-3365 GCA_035631775.1 Acidobacteriota bacterium | reverse complement strand
GGTGCCCCGATTTCGCGCAGCCTGGCAAGGCTGAATTGGCTCTTCTTGCCAGCGCCAATCAGGAGAAGACGATCAGCTTTCAGTCCGGCGGGCCGGTGAATGCGACAGGTGTGGTGTAGTTCAGGCTTGAATTCCCCCGAGGCAAGGGCGCCGCCAAAGACTCCGCGCGTGACCTTGTCCAGCCACATTCTGGACGGAGAGTTTTTGGGCTCGTCCTCAAAGACCGGATAGGCCAGCATATCGCAGGCAACTTCCGTGTATTTCACCGATCGAAACTCGATTCGCATTTTTCCCTCCGGAACGCTCTATCGGTGCCTCTTTACGGCCGCTCTCGATTCCCGCTCCGCTTCTTTGCGACGTTCAGTCTCTCTCTTGTCAAACAGCTTCTTGCCTCGGGCGAGCCCGAGTTCCACTTTTATTTTGCCCCGCCTTAGATACACGCGCAACGGCACCAGGGTCAACCCCTTCTCCTGCGTCTTGCCGATAAGCTTACGGATTTCCTGATGATGGAGCAGAAGCTTGCGTTGGCGCAGGGGATCGTGATTCTCGCGATTCCCGTGCGAGTACGGGCTGATGTGGCAGTTCAGAAGATAGGCTTCCCCCCTCTTGACCAGGGCGTACGAATCCTTCAGATTGATGCGGCCCTCGCGAATGGATTTCACCTCGGTGCCCAGCAGCGCGATTCCGGCCTCGAATTTGTCGAGGACGTAATAATTGTGGAATGCCTTCTTGTTGGTTGTCAGCACTCTCTCTGCCGCCTCTGCCTTTTCGGCCATGCTCAGCAACCCTCCCCTGTCTGCCCGCCTGCTGGATTCCGGAGGGTCCTCACATATTCGCGCGCGGCTTCCCTCCACGGACGCATTGGAGCAAACCCTTCCGCCGCCAGCCGCGCGTTGGCGAGAACTGAGTTTGCCGGACGCGGAGCCGGCCGCGGAAACTCCGAGGTGGAGACAGGTGTCACCTTCACCTGCCTCAGCCCCACCCACTCAACTGCGCAGAGGGCCAGTTCGTACCAGCTGCAGCTTCCTGCATTCGTCAGATGATAGGTGCCGCGGCAACCGCCCTCGATCATCCCCATCGTGTAAGCTGCCAGATCTTTACTGTACGTCGGGCTGCCTCTTTGATCGTTCACCACACGCAAGGGTTGCCCGTTCGTCGCGGCGTGCAGAATCGTTCGCAGGAAATTTGTGCCGTTCCTCCCAAAGAGCCAGGCGGTACGAACTATCAGATGATCGCGCCAGAGGCTTCGGATCAATTCCTCGCCGCGCAGCTTGGATCGGCCATATGCGCTGCAGGGATTAGGCTGGTCTTCCTCTGTATATGCGTCCATTTTGAGGCCATCGAATACATAGTCCGTGCTGTAATGCACGAGCAGCGCACCCGTGGAGGCTGCAGCCTGCGCCAGATTCCCCGGCCCCTGGCCGTTGACAAGAAGTGCTTCCTCCCAGTGGCTTTCGCAATAATCCACCTGGGTGAGAGCAGCAGCATTTATCACTGCGTCGGGACGCAGGCGGTTGAGAAATGCCATGCATTGGCTGATGTCGGTGATATCCAACTCCTGGCGGTCTACCCCTGCCACCTCGTGCCGGGACGCGGCAGCCTCCATCAAGTCGGCGCCCAACATCCCGAGATTGCCAACTATCAATATCTTCATGATCCTGCGAGATAATTCAGGTTTTGTGGATTGCGTCCCTTGGGCTGCTCAATCCGCAATTCCATCAGAGTTCTGAGAGCGTTCGCTGCCGTTGCTGATACATCCGTTCGTAGTAGGTTAGGTATTCGCCGCTGCGAACGTGTTCCACCCAGGAAGTGTTGTGTTTGTACCAGGCAATGGTTTCCCTCATTCCTTCATCAAAGGAAATCTGCGGCTTCCAGTGCAGCTGAGTCTCGGTCTTCGTGGGATCTATGGCATAACGGCGATCGTGACCCGGACGGTCTTTAACATAGGAGATCAGAGTGGTGCTCTTGTCCAACGTTGTCAGGATGAGTTGGGCGATCTTGATATTGGGCATCTCCTGGCGAGCGCCGACGTTGTATACCTCTCCGGTCTTACCGTGATGCAGCACGGCATCGATAGCGGAGCAATGATCGCGAACGTGAATCCAGTCTCGCACGTAGAGCCCGTCTCCGTAAATCGGCAAAGGCAGATCAGCCAGTGCGTTGGTGATGAGCAACGGTATGAGTTTTTCAGGAAACTGGTATGGACCGTAATTATTGGAACACCGCGTCACGAGCCCGGGGAATCCGTGGGTGTGGTTGTAGCTGCGGACCAGAAGATCCGCAGCGGCCTTGCTTGCCGCGTAGGGACTGTTTGGCGCTATCGGAGTCTGTTCCGTGAAAGCTCCGGAAGGTCCCAGGCTTCCGTACACCTCGTCGGTCGAGATCTGCAGGTAGCGCTGAACCTTGTGCTTTCTGGCAGCTTCGAGAAGATTCAGGGTGCCCTGGATATTTGTTCGCACGAATTCCGAGGCGGCAAGGATGCTGCGATCCACGTGGGACTCGGCGGCGAAGTTGATGACGGCGTCCACCCCGTTGCGCATGATGGAATCGACCGGCTCGGGCTCGCATATATCCCCCTGGATGAACTCGTGGCGGGGATTGCCTTCGAGGCCCGCAAGGTTTTCAAGATTCCCCGCATATGTGAGCTTGTCGAGATTAACCAGGTAGTAATCGGGATAGCGCTCGACAACGTAACGGGCAAAGTTCGAGCCGATAAAACCCGCACCTCCCGTGATCAGCATGCGCACGATTTAACGTCCTTTCCGAAACTGCTGCCGTGATTTCGAAATCTGACCGTTCTCTGAGAATTGGAGGTCGTCTTCAATGGGCCATCCGGGGGAACGCTCGCAAAGTGGTACGGGAAAGATCACACGGGACCCTTCTGCTGGGTTTTTTGGGAAACGAGGTTCGAAGCGCGCAGGAGAGACTCGAAGGTACCGGCATCGGTCCACCAACCTTCCAGGATGTCATATTCCATCTTGCCTCTCTCGATGTATGCGTTGTTGACATCCGTAATCTCCAGCTCGCCACGCTTGGAGGGCTTGAGTCCCCGCACTATGTCGAATACCTCTTCGTCGTACATGTAAATGCCCGTGACTGCGTAATTCGAAGCGGGGACGCGAGGCTTCTCCTCAATCCGCACGATCTGACTGCCACGGATCTCCGGTACGCCGAAGCGCTGAGGATCCTCCACTTCTTTTAACAGTATTCGCGCCCCCATCTGCTGCCGCCTGAAGTTGTCCACGTAGCAGGCAATAGATCCCTCGATGATGTTATCCCCGAGTATCACACAAATCGGCCCGCTATCCGCGAAGAACTCCGCCAGAGCCAAGGCTGCCGCAATGCCCCCTTCACCTTCCTGATAT
>DASQID010000131.1:0-11352 GCA_035631775.1 Acidobacteriota bacterium | reverse complement strand
TCTATAGCCATCGCACTGCATTGACCCTCCACGATCTCACCGACCAGATGCCGGCGAAGATCGACATGATCGTTCCGACGAGGTTTCGCCGGAGCGCGGCCATTCCACGGGTCCTCAAGCTCCATTACGCCGATCTGCTGTTGGAGGAGATCGAGCGAATCGATGATGTTCCTGCAACTACGCCGCTCCGGACGTTTTTCGATTTGTGGCGATCGGAGGAAATGCCGTTGGAGGTGATTCGCACAGCATTCAAGAGTGCCGCGGACCTGGGAAAAATTACGCGCAAGGAGCTTTCCAAGGCAGTCAAAAACCCGGAATGGGGAAAGATGGCTGCGTCTATTGGAGTGAAGATTTAAATTGCCCCGCAATTCCTATAGAACTGGTTCAGCATTTCGTGCGGCTCTCGAGGAAAGGCTTGCACAGATCGCTCGCCGTGAGAGCATCGATCTTCAGCGATTGCGACGCCAGGTCGCATTTGACCGGCTACTCGCCAGGCTCACAGCGGTACCCGGCTGTCCTTGGGTTCTCAAAGGCGGGTATGCCATGGAGCTTCGTTATCGAAAGGCGAGATCCACAAAAGATCTCGACTTCACGATGCGCATGCCTGCTGCGGATGAAGCAGGAATGAACTCCACCTGGGATTCAATTCAGGAGGCGGCAGCCGCTGATCTTGGAGATTTTTTCACTTTTAGGATAGGGAAGGCCACGATAGATGTTGAAGGGGCTCCCTACGGAGGTGGGAGATATCCTGTGGAAGCCGTTTTTGGTGGCCGGGCATTTGCCCGCTTTCATGTCGATATCGGCATTGGGGATCTGGTATTGGAACCCGCTGAAACAGTGCAATGCCGCGATTGGCTTCACTTTGCGCAAATACCGCCTGCCACTGTTTTGATGATTTCCCCCGAACAGCAATTTGCAGAGAAACTTCACGCTTATACATTTCCCCGACTCAAAACTCCCAACAGCCGGGTCCGAGATCTTGTGGATATGTTCCTTCTGGTTAACTCCAGATCTCTCCTGGCTGAGAGAACGAAGGAAGCTATTCAAAGCACATTCGCCCGCCGGCGAACACATCCCGTCCCGCCTATCCTGCAACCGCCTGCAAAAGAATGGATGAGACCTTTTTCAACACTTGCAGCGGAATGTGCCATCCACGCCGAGGTCGATGAGGCTTTCGAGATCATTGAGGCTTATTATCGTTCCCTCTGCAAATTAGGAAGACTCCGCGCAACACCGCGAAAGCGCTCTAGCAATTTCTTCGACTGATCGTTCCTCATACAGTATGAAGGCTAAATTTGCTGCCAATAGGACCGCCTGAAAAAAACGATTCCTTCCGGTAAGTCTTTCGAGGTTTTTGACCCTCTTGTCTACGTGAGGGGAGATTTCATCCGTGAATCGTCCTGCGAGCCGAGGCTCGTCCATCAGTCCTATAGTCACTTTTGGCATAAACGAAGTTCTCTCCACAGGAGTGTTTATGAACAGGTCTGCGCAAACTCAGCCGGGATTGTTTGCCGCCGTCGCAAGGAAGAGGGTCATTCTCTCGATGGGCGGCAAGGGCGGAGTCGGGAAAACAAACGTGATGGCAGGGCTTGCCGAATGGTTCGATTCGAATCAGATTCCGGTGACGCTGCTCGATCTCGACACGGAAAACAAGGCTCGGGGATCGCTGGCGCACTTCTTCGGCGGCCGCGTGCCTAAGGTAAATATCCATACCCCGGCGGGGCTGGACGCCTTCGTCGACCATCTCTCCGACGGCGCCCCTGTGGTTCTGGCAGACATGGGTGCAGGCTCGGGCCGGGTTACCTATGAATGGTTTGAGAAGATGTATCCGAATGTAGCAGACGCCGGGATTGTGTTCACGGCGATCGGGGTGGTGACGTCGGATCCTGCAAGCGTCGAGAGCGTCCTCGCCTGGGCGGCGCAACTTCAGAATAGAGTAGCCTACCTGATTGTCGAAAACAGCATCACAGACCATTCGGACTTTGCCTACTGGCAGGACAGCGCGCAGGCATCACAGTTTCGCGAGGATTCGACCGTGTTCCACCTCACGTTTCGACAGTTGGTCACGGCCAATGAAACACGGAGCTCCTATGCCGAAGAAAAACCTGACTGCTGCCTTCGTCGAGAGGGTGAAACCGAACGGAAAGCGGACCGACTACTTCGATACCGCCCTCGCCGGCTTTTCACTTCGGGTCTCCGAGAACGGGATCAAGAGCTGGTGTGTCTCGTATCGGTTTGCGGGCAAGTGGACCCGCTATACTTTTGGAACCTTTTCGGTCATTAAGCTGGCTGAAGCCCGGGATAAGGCCAGAGACGCGCTGCACGATGTCGCCCACGGCATCAACCCGGCGACAAAGAAGAAGGCGGAGCGGTGCGCGGAGACCTTCGACTATCTTGCCGACGAATATATGGAACGGCACGCAAAAAAGAACAAGCGAAGCTGGCAGGAAGACGCGCGCATTCTGAAGGCGGATCTGTTGCCAGCTTTCGGCGGAATGCGTGCAAAAGACATCAGCCGCCGGGATGTTCGGGCGTTTTTGGAGCGGAAGGCGGCGACTGCTCCAATCATGGCAAATCGGATCCGTGCGACGTTGCGCAAGATTTACACCTCCGAGCGGGCACACCTGAATCTTTCAACCGAGATTCAAGGGCGTGCGTTGCAGGCTCCGGCTTCTTATCCAGGACCGGAAGGACTGGAAAAGAACGGCAGCGCGATCGGGTACTCACCGAAACAGAGATCAAGAAGATCTGGAAGGCGCTGGATGAGGACAGTGCTGATAGCGATGCTTCACACAGGCGCGAAAAACTCCTCTCGGCTGTGATTTCAAAAATGAGGTTGCTGACTGCTCAACGCGGAGCCGAGGTGATGGCTATGGAGTGGAGCGAGATAGACGGCGACTGGTGGACCATCCCGGGTGAAAAGACCAAGAACGGACTGGCACATCGCGTTCCGTTGACGGCGCCGGCGCTGAGAATCCTTGCGGAAGTCGGATCAATCTGCGGCGGATCTCGTTATGTTTTTCAGAGTCGGAAAACGAAAGACAAGCCGATCCGAAATCCGCAAAAAGCGCTGGAGCGAATCCAGAAAGCCACAGGGATAGATTTTGTCGGCCACGATTTCCGCAGAACCGCGGCGAGCCACATGACCGGCATGGGAATTCCCCGGCTCACCGTAAAGAAGATACTGAATCATGTGGAGCGGGACGTGACGGCAGTTTACGACCGCTACTCCTATGATGCGGAGAAGAAGGCGGCCTTGGAGGAATGGAGCAAGCGAATGATGTCTATGGTTTCCGGCCTGAAGGTCGCGCAATCAGGGGCCTAAAAGACCTTTCGCACTCTTCACCATCCAACGGTCGGGAGGTCGTCAATGTCGCTGAAGTGCTTGTCGCGGGTGACCAGGGTGAGCGCGTGCTGCCGGGCGACGGCCGCGATCCAGAGATCGTTTTCCGGTATCGGGCGTCCTTTGACACGAAGCTGGTTTTTGACCTGACCATAATGGCGGGCAGTTTGCGTATCGCAGCCGAGCACTGTGGTGACGGATGCAAATTGCTCGATTCGATTTACATTTTCCTCAGGGCGCGTCGACTTTTCGGCGCCATAGTACAGCTCGCCGATTGCTATACTCGGAACGAACGCCTCCTCGGCGTCTGCGAGCTTGATTTTCACAGCTTCCACGTCCGCGAGCAGGTCGATAATGATATTTGTGTCCAGGAGGTATCTACCACTCATGGGCATCGACCTTTTCGCATCCCTGTTCGATCGCCTCGCGCATCAGCCGGGCGTCCTCCGGCGTCAGCTCGCCGGCAAATTGCAGGAGCTGCCGGCCTGGCACGCCCCGCGGTGTCGAAACGGCCAACGCCCGTGCAAATTCAAGAACGCGCCTCTGGAGCTCGGGTGTCAGCGCTTTCACCTCTTCGGTTACTCGGTCTACGATCGAGGTTTCCATTGGCCCTCCCCGTTCAATTTTACATCAAGGCGGTCTCTCCGGCGCAGCCGACAACATTTTTGTTTTGCCAGCTGTTGTCCTTAGGGAATCTCTCAACGGTTCCCTTTTTTCTACTCCTTCACTTGCATGTACGGAAATTACCCGAATTGTACATTGGATTCAGTTTCGAACGGTACTTCAACATGTTGGCGAGATTGCCCACCACCGTGTCTTGGCGAGCCCTCTGTTTGTGACAATGGTGGTGCATACTGCTCAGATGGAGTCTGGACATGTGGAGCAGGGAGTCCGATCATTGTCGATCTTAATGGAGAAGGTTTTTCGCTGATGGATCTACCAGGCGGAGTGCCATTCGACTTGTCGGGTCGAGCTTTGGTTAACCATATTTCCTGGACTTCGGCTACCTCGCGGAATGCGTTTCTACGAATAGGAAAAACGAGCTGCATTTTGACTCCCGGGTCGCGGGGTCCGCCTGGGGATGTTATGTCGACTTCCGGGCAAAACGATCCCGAAATGCAGTCGAAATCACGTCCCCGGAGAGGGGCTGAAAAAATAGGCTCGCCCCACCCGATTTTCAAACGCTTTGTTTGAATGAAAACGGTGTCAATGCAATACGGGCGCAGAAGAACTTTTTCTCCACCTCCACAGTAAGCCCGTACAGTAGCGTGATCGGGGTCAGCGCCGTCCAGCCGGACGACGCCTTCGGTGAACGTACCGGTCTTGCCCGTGCACAACGTGTCCATGCTACCAAAGTTCTCGATGGCGTTGAGTCGGCGCACGATCACGCCACGCCGCGCCATCTTCTGCGCACCGTGCGAAAGGTCGATGCTGATGATGGACAGGCAGCTCGGCCGCCATGTCGACGGCCAGCACCTTGGCGGCATCGGGCTACTACCCGGCGATCACCGAGATGGCGTCGGCGAAGACGAGGATCAGCACTAGCGGATTCGAGAACTGCCGGAAAAAGGCGACCGGTGCCGAAGCACGCCGCTGCGGTTTTGGCGCGTTGGGTCGTACGCCGACTGTCGCACAATGAGATCCACGCCGGCTTGCTGAATCCGGCGCATCCCCAGCGTCAATTCGGCGAGCGCGCCGCTGGCAAAAGCCTGGTTCCGGGGGCTTGGCCGCTGCGCGGGGTTGCCGAGCAGCTGGCGCAAGAGGGGGCGCCCAGCCGGCCTATTCTTCTTAACCTTACCCCTTGTTCGAGGGCTGACCGCACATGGGGGAAGAGAGTCTTTGGGATAAGCGGTTTGCGGAAGAATGTCGCGGCTCCATGCCCCAATGCCTCCGCATTAGCACAGTGGTGGCTAATCAGGGTAAGCGTCCGAGAACACCCGTTGCTCTTCACATTTCTGCTTACGAGCCGCCGCCCCTGCAATCAACGGTTCGCGTCCGAACCGAGCTGGTCCAACAAGTTTTCTATGACTCTTTCCTTCCGCTTCAGTCCTTCGCGGAAAGCGCGAGTATCGGTGTGGCGGACTTCGACTTTGAGAAAATTGAGGCAGTGCTGCAGGAATTCCCTCAAATCCTCTTTTTCTATGTCATCAATATTCAGATGCATCATGGCTGTTATCCTTTTCTGCTCGGATCGTTTGAATCATGATCCTCAAGAGCTGCACAATGGTGTCCGGCTTTACCAGAGAGGTATTGATGACAAGGTGATAGTGGATGGGGTCCTGAATATCGGCCTGGAGATATTTTTTCACCAGCTTCCGGTGTTTTGGAGACGTGCCTGCGTGCCTCTTTCTCCGTCACCCCTAGTTCTTTCATGACATTCTTTATCCTCAGTTCCAGGGGAGCGACGAAGCACAGCCCGATCTTCTTTTCTGAAGGAAGGAAGAAGTTGCTGCCCCTTCCCATAATAAGCGCATTCCCTGTAACCGCAATTGACAGCAAGATCCTCTTGAGACTGCTAATGTATCGGTATGATGTTAGGCCGTATTCCGGAGCAAGATCGGCCAAGAAGTCCGCAAACCCACTGGGAGGATTTTTTTCCAGCGTAGAGACAAGTAGTGCGCTCACTTGCTCGTGCTTCGCAATTTGCTCTACCAACTCCCAATCATAGAGATGCAAGTCGAGCTCAGAACAGAGTCTTTCAGCAATCGTCTCTGCTCCGCATCCTGGTTCCTGCGTGATAGTAACCACCGGCTTGGGCTGGGACCGTTCACTCTTTTCATTCAAAAACCATTCCTCGAGCCGCAGCTTAAGCAGCCTCTCGAGTTCTTCGAGTGAATCGTAGTTTTTCATACCATTTCTCCTGTGGGCATGCGATCACCGGGACATTACCCGCGATATAAGGCCGAAAGGTCTTGCAACAACTCCGGACCTAACGCGAGCGGTTTCCTGGCTTTCATAGTGAATACTCCGTCGGCGACGTCGCGGTACACCCGAACTTTGAGATACCTGGGATGAGCGACAACGACGGTTTCTCGTCGAGTAGCCAGTTCCAAGTGGTGGTGAACGCAGTCGGGGTCCAGATAGCGTAACGACGCCAAGTCAGGCGGTTCGGAGAGGGAAAGCTCATATTTATTCGCAATTGCCTGGGCAGTTTTCACCTTCTCCGGCGCGATCCAGCCCTTGTCCGGATACCATTTCGCCAAGTTCTGTTGAGGAACGCTCAGAGTCACGACGCCGCCGGAGAAGCTGAGGAATTTGAGGCCCGCTTCAGTCGGCAACTCCGTGCTCAGGAGAAGCAAGCACGTCAGTTCGTCGTCGTTGAGGCCTTCTCCGATGCTTTCCTTCGTTGCGCATATGACGTCCAGCAGATGAAGGCCGGACTCCAGAGGCGCCTCACAGAGGGCGCTCCCCCGGGTGTTGGCGCAGGAATGTGGCATAACTCTTTTACTCCTCTCGCCTCTCTTTGCTTCGCAACGGAGATCCAAAAACTGCCCGCTGCGAGCAAACACTTCAGTTTGTCCGCATGTTTTGGTGTTCTTGATTTGATGTCGTATTGTTCCGGTTGCCCTTTCTCGAAAGTTCGCGCCAAGTGGCTTGTTCTTCCTATCCATTTACACTTCAGGACAATGCAATTTTCATTTCCAGTACTTTTGCGCATCGGACTCCCGTTTCGGAACAACAGTTACGATGTGCGCGAGGGGAATGCCCGCTGTTTGTGATCTAAACAAGTGTCTTAAAATCGAACAGGCAGCAGCCCGCACATGGGCCGCGCCACAGTGTGTGGCGAGCATCATGACCAGTATCTCAATGCTTCCGGGCGGGGCCGACGTGAAGGGCGTATTATCCGCGATACCATGTAGGATCAACCCTGGGCCACCGAGCCCGTGTATCCATTTCAAGGCAGCCTCGGGCAAGGCCGTTGACAGAATGCATGTCGCAACAGGCCAAATCATACAGCTACCCAGCTGCCGCTATGATGGCTGCTCGACTTGCGCTGGATTCATTGGCCATTCGATCTCAAGTCTTCAGACCGGCGAACGGTGCGAAACAGCTTTAGACCGATCAAAAGAGCAAGCACGTAACCGATGACTCCGAAGAGCGACACTCCCTTGATCAGCGGCGGCGCCTTCATGCTCCAAAGAAGCGAGGAGCCCAGGAAAAGGGAGGATGCGACCAGCCCGCGCACCAGGCGGTTCACAACGGGATCGAGCCGTCGATGCTCCAGATGAACGCTCAGGGTGCCCCCGCGGATCTGCTCCAGCAAGTCCTTGAGGTCATGCGGCAGCTGATGCATCAACTCACGCCATATATGGGCGTCGCGACGCAAACGTCGAGAAATCTGTGCAGGAGAGAATCGCCGAGCCAAGGCCTTGTGGCAATACGGCTGGATGAGGTCAAGAAGGCTGAACGTGGGATTTAAAAGCTGGGCGGTCCCTTCGAGCTCAATCACCATTCGGAGGAGCAAAGAAACGTTGGGCGGCAGAAAAATATCATTTCGCCGAATAATTTCCGTCAAGCTCGTTAGCGCATGGCTTAGGTGGATCTCGCTGATGGATTGACCGGCATAATCGGCCAGGAATTCGGCCAAGTCCGTGCGCAACGGCTCCTTCGAACCGGCAGGCGGTATTGATCCAAGGGCCCACACGCTGTCGGCCAAGGCTTCAGCGTCTCCCTGGCTGGCGGCCAGAAGCACATCCACGAGCTTCTCGCGCAATCCTTCGTCCAGATGCTGAACCATTCCAGCGTCCACTACCCCCAATACGTCGCCTTCGAGGAGCATCAGATTGCCCGGATGCGGGTCGGCGTGGAAGAAGCCGTCGCGGAAAATCATTTCCAGATACATGGTCGCGCCTCGCCGCGCGAATTCATTGAGATCGGAGGCATGGGCTCGCAGTTTGGCCGTCTGGGAAATCAGAATGCCTTCCAGACGCTCCATCGTCAGGACACGACGGCTGGAGAGTTCAGCGCAAGGGTGTGGGAAATATACGGAACCATCCCCGGCGAAATTATTGCGGAACGTCTCCAAGTTGCGCCGTTCCCGCGTGAAATCGAGCTCACCCCGCAGTCCTTGGGTGAACTGACGGATAAGCGCCACAGGCCGGTAACGCTTTAAATCCGGGGCGTGCTTCTCAGCCAGGGCTGCCAAATCCGCCATGATGCTGAGGTCCGCCTCGATGGCCTCTTCAATTCCGTGTTTCTGAATCTTGACAACGACCTCTTCACCGCTGTGTAGACGGGCATGGTGCACCTGTGCGATGGACGCGGAAGCAAATGGCTCCGGCTCAAACTGAGCAAAGAGATTCTTAACGGAACCGCCCAGCTCTTTTCTCACGGTCGCCTGCGCTGTCCTAGGCGGATCAGGAGGCGTCTGACTCTGCAGCCGTTCCAGCTCGTGAGCCAGCTCCTGTCCCATCACGTCAGGCCGTGTGCTCAGCATCTGGCCCAGTTTGATAAAGGTTGTTCCAAGCTCGGTTAGGGCAAGCCGGATTCGTTCGGGAGGGCTTAAATCAGGAATCGGCTGGCCATGATCATCCCGAAGCCATTCCTGGATGCGATTTGCCGGAATCTTGCGCAGCCAATCTGCCAGCCCATATTTCACAAGGACGGCGACAATTTGAGCGGAGCGCCGGCTGTTGCGCTCCAGACGTTCGATCCAGTGGGTATCATTCATATGACTCTCCCGCAATTTGTTCGGCTGAATATCCCCCTTCGATCAGGCTGAATCCGCCGAAGCTTCATATTCCATGTTGTAGGCCACGAATGCCTGGGCATCCTGAGCGTTCCCTTCGCGCTACAACTGACACGCTCCAGCGATTTCCGCGAGGTCCTCACTCGTAATTGACATGAGACCCAGATAACGGAAGTCGTAAATCACGACTCGCCAGGCGCGCAGCTTATTCTTCTTACCCTTCGTGGGTACTGCAATTTTGATTCCGATATTTCTGCGAATCGGTCTCCCGATCCAGATTCAAGCCACCTGCGGCTGCGAGCGCACTCTGTTGGCACGTTGCTTGCGTCGAGAGAGGCGTACTGCTTCACCATCGGAACACCTGGTGCATACTTCACCGCCGGCTCGCTGTCGTTTTTTCGAAAATCTTCAAGGCATCGAATCCATGGATTTCGCGCGCCGAGGTCAGTCCGTGTCTTTGACGGGCTCACGAATTGGCACTTGAATTGCGTGGAAGAGGGCGGCTGAAGGAGAGCGGGGGAGGAATCGGGGCAGATGCTGAGCAAACACAAGGAAGACGATCATCCCTAGGATCTACGAATGCGTCGGAATTGATCTGATTTTCTACGGTTCGTCCTGGATCACGCCCGCCATTGGCCTACATGGAAATACCATAATTAATGGCCAGCGGCTGGCTACCGTCATCAATAAGCGGTCCGCCAAGTGAGCACGAGCAAGTCCATAATTGTGTTTCGCCGAAGCAGGTGCAGGTACCGAGAAACGGAGGAAGGCCCATGGCAACTGTGATCCCCTTGCGGGACGAGTCTCGACGGCCGGAACATTTCCCTGTCGTCACAACCATAATCGTAATCGTGAACGCGCTTGTTTTTGTGGCGGAACTGACGGGCGGTGACGCATTTGTAATGCGATGGTCTGTAATCCCCGCCACCATAGTTGCTGGCCGCAACTGGGTCACGGTATTGACCGCGATGTTCATGCACGCCGGCTGGATGCACATTATAGGCAATATGGTATTCCTATGGGCATTTGGGCCGGAAATTGAAGACGCCATGGGACGGTTCCGGTATGTGACGTTTTACTTGCTCAGTGGTCTGGCGGCTTCGCTGGCTCAGATCGCAGTCATGCCCTCTTCCACCATCCCCAATTTGGGCGCCAGTGGCGCAATAGCAGGCGTGATGGGCGCCTTTCTGGTCACCTACCCCAGAGACGACATGCGCGCGCTGCTGTTGATTGGCTGGTGGGCACGCGTTACGTTCATTCCCGCGGCGCTCCTGATCGGAGTCTGGTTTGTCATGCAGCTGTTTGATCAGGTTGGCGCCGTCGCTACTGTGGAGACCGGTGGCGTCGCCTACGCGGCTCACATCGGAGGCTTCGTTTTTGGAACGGTTACCGGAAGAATATTTGAGGGTTTCCGGCGCGTCGATGAAATCGGCAGGTAGCCATGTCAGCAAACGCACATCAAACCGAAAGTGAGATTGCCGGCCTGACGCCTGAGTTCCTGCCCATGATTACTTCGGTGACCCTTTCGAAAGGCGCCGTCGCGATGGCCCATAAGAAGGTCATCGTCAAACATCTATCCACCATTCGGAACCTTGCTAGTCTGGACCTGCTCTAGAGCCATAAAACGGAAACGCTCACCGCCGGCACCATGTCGCTGGATCGCTCTCGATCCCTGCGGAAACCACTCCCGGCGCACTGGAACTTGCCTATCTCGACAGTAAATTTGAGACGGGTATCCGCAGTCCGCTTGATGAGGTCATACTCCTTGAGCCTCTCCCCGAGACGCTGGGCTACATCAAGTGCGACGAGATTTCGTTCGATTTCGATCGGAAGCGGCTTTCAGTATTGGCCGAGCGGCAGTCCCAAAGGGTCCTCATTATGAAAGGTGCCCCGGAAGGGTTTAGGCCGGGCGTCAGATAGGGCAGCTTAGTTGCCGATGATCTCCACTGTACCTGCGTCGTCGCTGGCCTGCACGCGCGGCTCGCGGAATCCGTTTTACCATGGTCACTTCCATGCCCCTGGCCGAGCGGCGGAATGTGACCTTGTCCATGAGTACCCTCATCAAGTGAATCCCTCGGCCACTCGGCTTGAAAAGGTTTCCGGACGTGAGCGGATTCGGAACGCTGTCGGGGTCGAAGCCACTCCCCTCGTCCTGGATCCGGATCTCAAGCCGATCCGGATGGAGCGCCAACCGCAGCGTGACGTGCCGAGCCTCCTCTTCTTTGTTGCCGTGCACGATCGCGTTGACGAGGGCTTCATGGACGGCGGTGAGGATATCGTCGCGCGAGTCCTCGTCCAAACCGACGGCCTGCGCCAGGCG
>DASQID010000130.1:0-3616 GCA_035631775.1 Acidobacteriota bacterium | reverse complement strand
AGGAGGCATCTTCGTATCCCGGGTTGCTCCAGCCCTTTTTCTCCAAGCGGGCATCGTAGGATTCGCCATTGTAAATGTCGGACATGAGGATAGGCCCGGTGGCAGCCCTCCATTCGTCGTCGGTGCCGATGACCTGGCTGGTGCCGTCCCTGAACGTGAGTTGAATCTGGACCAACAGTGCGAGCTTGTCGCCATATGTGTTGCGCTGTCCACTGAAAGCCAGGTTGCCCCGATACCAGCCGTCCCCGAGGATCACTCCAATGGCGTTTGTCCCTTTTTGAATTTGGGAAGTCACATCGTATGTTTGGTATTGGATGTGATCGTCATAGCTCGTCCACCCCGGCGTAAGCACTTCCTCCCCGACGCGCCGGCCGTTGAGATACATCTCGTACAGGCCGTGGCTGGCAGCGTAGGCCCGGGCGGACCTCACCTCACCCCGGACTTCGAATTCCTTGCGGAGCATGGGACACGGATTGGATTTAGTTGTGTCTTCCTTAAGATCAGGCTCGATCCATGACGCCAGCCAGTCGGGCGGCGCCAGCAGGCCCATCTCCCACCAGGCCGCCTCACTCCAGGCCGACGGCTGGCCCTGGGCATCCCAGACCCGCACGTGCCAGTAGTAGCGTTTGCCCGAGCGCAGAGCAGGTCCGGCGTAGACGCGGTGGGCGGATTCCGCCGAAGCTACCTTCCCGCTGTCCCAGACGAGTTCCTTACCCTGCGACAGCGCATCGGGATCCTGTGCAACGCGGATCTGGTAAGCAGTCTGCATCCAGGCACGCTCATTGCTTAGGATCTGCCAGCCAAGGCGTGGCAGCGGGACATCAATGCCGAGAGGATTGGTTTTATATTCGCACCTGAGTCCGGTGAGCGATACGGGAGCAGCGGACGTCAGTTGTGCACCGGAAAAGGCAAGCAGCACGGTCACGAACGAAAGGCTCAGAATTGGAGCTGGGCGTATGGCTTTCATCACATTTCTCCCTTAACTAACTAGTTTCTGTCGCGAAACTCCTTGGCCGAGCGGAAAGCGCCCCGGAGGGGCGCCAGCCAATAGCCCCGGGCAAGCGAAGCGCAGCCCGGGGTTGGGATTGTCAAGAAAGATCAGAGCCCTGAAGGGGCGACAGATAACACATGGCATACAAAGGCCTTTCGCCACTGCCGGGACTCGATATTATGCAATATCCTATCCGGGGGCTTGCGCCCCCGGCTACTTGCTTGGGCCCCTCCGGGGCCCGACCTGATGGGCGATTCATCGAGTTTCGCGACAGAAACTAACTAGGCCGCACAAACAGGGGGCATTTAACCACAGGGCGGCCGTTAAAAGAAACAAGCAGAAGGCAGCCGGCAGAAGACTGTCGCATCAAAGCAAGCTCTTTGCTGCCTGCTTGAATTGCCGATGATGGGATCCCGGGAATTCCCAAAGGTAGGTTGCTGACTCCTTCGTCCCAATATATCATTTCTTAAGAGGACCCTCCCGCGGACACCCCCGGCGAAAGCAAGATGTATCTGGATCAGCAACCAACGATTGCATGGTGCTATAACCGACGCGGAGCCATCGGCCTGGATGTCGGGAGTCGTCGTGCCATCTATCAACGATTCGGAGCTGGAACCTCATGGTAAGTTGGTCGCTCCTTGTCACCGCGGGCTTGCTGTGCATCGCCCCTTTTGCCGGTGTGTTCGCTCCCGGCCGGGTCGTCCGCCAGCAAAAGCGCGAGCCAATCCTCGAATACATCAAACACACCTGGACGTTGTTGACCCGGTCGAATCGAACTCTTGCAGCAGAGGCAGTGGATCCGAAGTTCCGTCCTATGCCGGACGGCCGCTGGCCCGTATATGTCCCGCGCAACGCAAACCTGGACGAAATAGAGGCTGAATTGCGCGGCCACATTCCGGGAAGAGACTTCGAAAGGATAAGACTCCTGCGGATGCCTTCTGGGTCTGCGCAGGTTCCTCATCAAGGTCTGCTCTATCTGCCTCGCCCATACGTGGTGCCCGGCGGACGGTTCAATGAGATGTATGGCTGGGACAGCTACTTCATTCAGATTGGTCTGCTGCGAGACAATCTCGTGCCGTTTGCCAGAGACCTGGCCGACAATTTCCTTTACGAGGTCCGGAATTACGACAGGATCTTGAACGCGAACAGAACGTACTACCTTACTCGTTCGCAGCCGCCCTTCCTGACCCAAATGCTGTTGGGAGTCTACCGCAAGACGCACGATCGCGACTGGCTGCGGGCGTCCCTGCCGGAGATCGAGAAATACTACCAGTACTGGACAACCGAGCCCCATCTGACACCGCACACAGGGCTGAGCCGATACTACGACCTTGGCGAGGGACCGGCACCGGAAGTACTGGCCGCTGAGCTCGATTCACGCGGCCGCACCCACTATGATCTTGTCAAGGAGTACTTCCGCACGCACAAAGTAATCGATTACGACGTCAGTCAGTACTACGACGCGAAGCATGGCCAGCTGACACCGCTGTTCTACAAGGGCGACCGCTCGATGCGCGAATCCGGTTTTGATCCGTCGGACCGCTATGGACCGTTCAGTGCCGACATTATTCACTACAATCCGGTGTGCCTCAACTCACTGCTGTATCTGATGGAGAAGCAGACTGCCGAAATACTGCGGATCCTGGACCGATCTACAGACGCCGCGCCCTGGCTCAAGCGGGCCGAGGAGCGAGCCGACCGCATCAATCGACTGATGTGGGATGAACGGGACGGACTCTACTATGACTACGATTTCGTTCACAGCCGTATTCGCCGATACCCTTTCCTGACGACTTTCTATCCTCTGTGGGCGGGCATTGCGCCCCGGGAAAAGGCGGACCGGGTCGTTACAAACCTGCAGAGGTTCGAAGAATCCGGGGGTTTGCAGACCAGCACCAATCGCAGCGGTAATCAGTGGGATGCTCCCTTCGGCTGGGCGCCGCTCGAGTTGATAGCGGTCGAGGGGCTGCGTCAATACGGTTATGCGGCGGACGCAAATCGAATCACGGAGGAGTTCCTCTCGCTGGTAGCGGAACAGTATCGTGTAACCGGAAGGATAGTAGAAAAGTACGACGTAGCCGGACGAAGTGCGAATGTGAGCAGCGAGCTGCATTTCGGCTATCACTCGAATGAAGTCGGATTCGGCTGGACAAATGCTGTTTTCACCGTCCTTCTCGATGAACTGCCTGCCGAACAGAAGCGCATACTCATCGCTCGATTGGGAGGCAGCGATCCGAATCCGGGAGGGCAGGTTCCCCGGAATGTGCAGGCAGGTGCTTTTGGAGGTCCGCCGGATTCATCCGGCTCCGCAACACATCAACCCCGCGGGTGCCGGCTACTTTATTTCCCCGGAATGTGATACCCGGCACACTCGGACCTGTGCGAGAATCCGATTCTCGAATGGCTGAAGCAGCGGCGATAGCCTGCGCGATTCGAGAATTGGCTAGATAGTTTCTGTCACGAAACTGCTTTATCGCGCCTAATGCGCCCCGGAGATACTATGTGTGAGTATCGCGACGTGGGGCGGACTCGATAAAGCGGGTCGTTCTTGTTAAGTTTCTTTTAGAGCCCTTTTTGAAGAAAGGAAAGAGAACTTGAACAAGAAACAGACCCGCAAAGAACAGT
>DASQID010000129.1:0-2667 GCA_035631775.1 Acidobacteriota bacterium | reverse complement strand
CCACTCGCTGAGCTTGAGTCCGCAATCGGAACTGAGGAACTGGAGAATTGAGTTAGCGGCAAGCGTAGGTTCGCTGGCCCATACCAGGAACTCGGTGCGGCATCGGGTACAGAGTACCGCGACTTCCTCAATGCCATCGGCGGTCTTCAGCTGCCGCAGGACTTGGTATCGACGGTTCTCCCCAATCCAGAAACGCTCTCGCATGGCCAGCGGCGCTGTGCGGTGGTTCAGGCCGATGACCATGAGTGTGGGTTCCAAGACGAACACCTCGGCGCGAGTTGCAAAGATGAAAGGGCACGAAGACTGCCAAAACCGAGCGACGTCCCGATATTGCAAGCTTCTGTACCCAAAGGATTTGCGCATGGGAGATCGACTCTCCGCGATGTTCAGTTTTGCAACAGTGCGGGATATCACGCGGAAGCGGGAGGATTTTGGCGCGATCCTCAACATTCTCATAGAGTTGAGCGCCTATCCCAATCACGAGCGCACGTGATCTTAATCACTGACCATTTGCGGTCGCAACAGCGAAACTGCAAGACGGTTAGTAGGTATTCATCGAGTCTTGAGGCCGTCCGCGACTTGCGCGCTGCTTCTTCGCGGGACAGACCGGCAAGACATTGAAGCGAGGAATGCACTTATGAAGATGACGAAGCTCGTGATCCTGATCGTGATGCTTGCAGTGGCGCTGTTTCTGATCCTGCCGATTCTGTCCTGGGCAGCCGACGACGGCGCAGCGACCTTCAAAACCAAATGCGCAGCCTGCCACGGAGCCGATTTGGGAGGAAAGCCGGCAGCCAAGATTCCCAGCCTGGTTTCCGATGACGCCAAGAAAGCCTCCGACGCCGATCTGACTGACATGATCGCCAACGGCGGCAAGGACAAGAAGGCGTCGCATGCATTCGCGAACAAGGGCCTCACGCCGGACCAGATCAAGATGGTCGTGAGCTACCTTCGCGAGGCACAGAAGAAGTAGATAGAGTCAACGCAGGATTGCTGTTTCCGACGCGAGTCGCGCTGTCCAACCAGTCAGCGGCGACACACGGGAGAGTGAGTGATCCGCTCGCCGGCCTGATCTGGCACACGCCGGACTGCCGGATATCCCCTCACCGTAAGGCGCGGAACAGCCAGCCCGGGTCTCGGTGCTCACCCCCAGACCCGGGCTTTTGATTTCTCACCTGCGATAATGGCTCGCCGAGAGGTGAGGGGATGAAGAAACTGACGCTTGCGGTATTGGTCTTTACGCTGGCTCACAAATTTTCTTGAATGAAGCGCGGATTGAGGTGCACGTCTACCTGCACGAGCGGCGAATCGCCGATTGCCTTGAAGCTGTGAATCTCGCCGGCCTTGATGACGAAGATATCTCCGGCACCAGCCTCGAAGGTTTTTCCATTCACGGTCCACATGCCTCGGCCTTCGCGGATGAACTGGATCTCGTCGTATGGATGCCGATGCGGCCCCGGACCCGACCCTGGTTTGCCATGGAACAGAAACACTGAGACATTCGTCCCGCCCTGCTCGGCTCCGACGAACTCATGCGAGCTCCCTACAAATGGCAGACTCTCCTGCCGCACGTGGTGCATATCCGAATGCCCTCCCGACTCGATTGGATGAGCACAACTAGATTCTGGTTCAGCAAATCCGCCTCGTCCCTTGGCGTGAACCTGAATCTCCATGTATGCTTTTCCGAACGTGGGGTTTTGATTGCGTGGATTTACCTGAACCCGTCTCCTCTAAAACGCCCGGCGGCCGTTTCCACCGATTTCCGTTCAGCAACATCATTCTGAAGAGGATCCTATGAAGAGGCGTGATTTCCTGCGGCACACCGGCACGATGTGTGCCGGCTTAGCATTTGCGAAGGCTGTTCCATTGTTTGCCGATACGCCAGAAGCGGATTGGCGCACTTTTGAAGTGACAACGCGGGTGGAAGTCCTGAAGCCTTCGGGTGCGGCTCACATCTGGTTGCCGACGGCTCTGATACGAAATACACCATTTCAAAAGACTCTGGCCAACACGTTCCGTGCGGACGGCGGCACGGCGAGCCTCATCGTAGGCAAAGAGGATTCACTTGGCATCGTCGCAGCTACGTATCCGGAAAACGCCAAGCCCGTGTTGACTCTGACTAGCCGCGTATCACTCAAGAACTACACCGCCGATCTGTCTGCGCCAAATCGTGGGGCCCGAGCGTCGCGCGAAGAACTCGACCATTACCTGCGGCCCAGCAAATATGTACCGACGGATGGCATCGTGAAGGAAACCGCCGACAAAGCAACCAAGGGCGCCACCACCGACCTCGACAAAGCGCGCGCGGTCTACGAATGGGTGGTCGACAACACTTTCCGCGATCCCAAAGTTCGCGGCTGCGGCCGCGGGGATATACGTTTCATGCTCGAGTCTGGCGACCTGGGCGGAAAGTGCGCCGATCTGAATGCGCTCTATGTTGGTCTGGCGCGTGCTGCGGGACTGCCAGCGCGGCACCTCTATGGCCTGCGAATCGCCAAGTCCGATTTTGGTTACAAGAGTCTGGGTGTTGCGACCGACAGGGCGACCAAAGGCCAGCACTGCCGCGCCGAAGTTTACCTGAGCCAATACGGATGGGTTCCGGTCGATCCCGCCGACGTGCGCAAGGTTGTGCTGGAGGAACCGCCGGGAAACCTAAAGCTCGATGAT
>DASQID010000128.1:0-2262 GCA_035631775.1 Acidobacteriota bacterium | reverse complement strand
AGATGAGAGGCTAGAGTGAGGTTCTCTTCAATAGGGTAATACGTGGAATTCAGGGCGCGTCGATACCTATCGGCTTCGTATCACAGGATTTGCGGAAGACCGCCAAAAAATTGCAGCGATACCGCAGTAAAGTCCCGCTAGTAGCGGCGGAAGTCGAGCGCGGTAACATCCTCTGCGATCCAAACCTTCTTGATCCGATCGCCCGGAACAATTCGATCCATCACCTCCATTCCGGAGATCACGCGCCCAAAGCAGGTGTAGCCTCCGTCGAGATGCGGCTGGGGAGCCAGGGTGATGAAGAACTGACTCCCTCCGGTATCTTTCCCGGCGAGTGCCATTCCGATGCTTCCCCGTTCGAAAGGCCGCAGATTGATTTCGCAGCGTATCGTATATCCGGGTCCCCCTTCCTGGTCGTTGCGTGGATCTCCGCCCTGGACCACAAAGAAGGGCACGACGCGCATGAAACTCAGACCGTTGTAGAATCCCTGATTTGCCAGCGACACAAAGTTGGCGGAGGTGAGGGGAGCGTCTTCGCGAAACAGCTCGATCTCCACCGTGCCGCGTGTTGTTTCCATCACGGCGACGGTGCGATCCTTGCGCGCCGCAGCGAGTATCGTATACGTCAGATCGGTAACAGACGTCTCTGATGGCCCCGGTTCCTCGGGAACATCTGTCGCGCCGGCCATGCGCAGCAGGCGTGCAGCCGCGATTCTTGCATTGCGCTGCCGGTCTTTGAGGGCCTGTCGAAGAGCAGTTTCGACGTCGGCCTCATGAATCCAGGGTTCCAGTCGTTTCAGCACGGCCACCTTCGCCTCCAGGTCATTACCTGCCGCAATATTCTCGTAAGCGCGAACTATCGGAACCCACGGAGTCCTTGTCCCATCCTTTGGCCTGTAGCCTGCCACCGCGACCCGCAACACCACACCGTCATGTGAACCCAGGAACGGGAACAATATCTCCTGAAGGTCCGACGGCCCTGTCTTTTCCAGGGACGCCAGGATCATCGGGAGCACCAGCGCAGCATCGGGTTCAGTTTCATGATCCATTACGCTCACGAGCATGGACTTGAGCCCGAGGATGGCACGCGGGCCGCCCAATTCCCCCAGCGCCTGGCACCAAGCGCGTTGGGCTGGTGGTGTCTCACGGCGCATACCGCCAGTCAACTCAGAGAATCGATCCGGATTCGCGCGGAGCGCCCTGCCGAGGGCGATCACCGCGCTGTTTGCCACGGGCTCCGGGGCGCGGAGAAGCCGTGCCAGCACTGCAGGGACGCCGGGTTCCTCGATGTTTCCCAAGGCGGTAGCCGCCTGGATCGCGAACTCCTCCTGCTCGGGGTGAGCGTCGTCAATTGGTTCCGCGGATAAGGCCGAGGCTATGACCACGACCGAGTCCGTACTCTTCAGATTTCCCAAAGCCAATACTGCTGCGACTCGCTCAGGAAGCTGATTCGGCTTTCCCGGGAACTGAGCCCGCGCTCCCAGCAGTGGAAAAAGCAAGTGAGCCAGTGACGGGTCTTCACAGATACCGATGCCTCTCGCAGCATAAGTGCGCGCGTCGGCGCTGCCGCCGCCGAGGATGTGAGCGAACAGATTCACTGCATTCCGGTCTCGGAGGCGGATGAGCGCATTCGCGGCGCGCCATTGAATCTCCGGATCCTGCGATAGGGCGAGTTTTTCCAGGGCCGGAAAAGCAACCGGATCCTGCAGTCGCATGAGGGCCGCGATGGCCAGATCGAGCCACGCGCGCTGCATCGGCGACCCATCGTGACCGAGGGAGTCCAGACTGCGCAGGATTGCCACTGCCTCACCGGTCGAGCCAACCTTGCCGAGCGCCTCGGCCGCCCGCATTCGCACTTCCGTGGAGGTGTCGGTGAGCAGTCGGGTCAATTCGGCCACAGCCTGGGGATCGGGCCTCAGAGCCTGCTCTTTGAGTTCGCCACGATCCTCGATCTCGCCGATCGCGAAGGCCGCTCTTGCCCGGATCGGTGCGCTGCCGGACCGGCACGCTTCATAGAGCCAAGGAAGGGCGCTAGGCATCCCGATGCGTCCGAGCGCAAGGGCACACCATTCGCGAACCTCCGTGTAAGGGGACTCGAGGAGATTGGTGTGAAAGAAACCGTCGGTGCCGAGAATGCGGTGATCCTCGCGACGGAGAATTTCTGCGAAGATATGGTTGCGTTCGATCTCGTCCGGTCCCAACCTGCGTCTTCCGCATCCGGCAAGAGGAGCCCAGGCGAGCATCAGGAACGTGGCTATCGTGAAC
>DASQID010000127.1:0-4850 GCA_035631775.1 Acidobacteriota bacterium | reverse complement strand
TTCTCGAGTATCTGATTCTGGCTGAAGCCCTCGAGACGCAGGTAGTAGTCGGCACAGGCGTCCAACGCATTTTGCGGCACCAGGCCGACAATCTCGCTCGAGGCCACCGAAACGCCGCAACGCTCAGCCTCGCGGGACACCATTTCGAAGGCCCGGAAAATGGGAGTGCCCTCGAAATTGGTGAGGTTCATGGAAACCTGCACCTGGCCGCGCTCTTTGATTTCAAATCCCAGCGCCTTGACGTAGCGAAGTCCTCCGCCTGAGAAGCGGACGGCGCGTGCTATAGCCTGAGCAATTTTTGGGTCGGTTGTGCGAAGGTAGACGTTATAAGCAATGAGAGGGAACCGTGCGCCGATAGCGGTTGCACCCGCTGTCGGATGGACTTTGTCTGGCCCGAAATCCGGTTTGCGTGCTGGATTTGTGACAATCTCGTCTCGGATTCCCTCAAACTCGCCTCTACGAATGTAGGCCAGATCCTGGCGCGCGGGGATCTTGGCTGATTGCTCGTAGAGATAGACGGGAATTTCATATTTGTCAGCGATCTTTCGCGCCACCTGTATCGAGAGCTCGACGCACTGATCCATCGTGATCCCGGCGATGGGAACGAAGGGGACGACATCGATAGCCCCCATCCGGGGATGCTCTCCCTGATGCTTGTTGAGGTCTATCAATTCCACCGCCTTTCCAGCGGCTTCAATCACGCCTGCGGCAACGGCCTCGGGTTCGCCCGCAACGGAGATCACACAGCGATTGTGCGCTGCGTCCATTTCGGAGTCGAGGAGGGCAACCCCCGCATGGCTCGTCAACGCCGCCGCCAGCTGATCGACCACCTCTTTCCGCCTGCCTTCACTGAAGTTGGGCACGCACTCGACAATTTTGTTCAAGCTTTCTCCAATCGGGTGATGAGGATGTTACCCTTCTTGACGGTCGCGACACAGTGGTTGACGCCGAAGAAGTAAGGAAGCTCCCGGTAGTCGGCTACATCCATCAATACGATATCCGCCTGCTTGCCCGCTTCCAGGCTTCCGAGTCTCTCGGACAACCCCAGGGAGTAGGCTCCATTGATTGTGGCCGCGGCGATCGCCTCGTCCGGGCTCATCTTCATCTGGCTGCACGCGAGGGAGAGCACCAGTTGCATGTTGAGACTGAAACAGGATCCCGGATTGAAGTCGGTCGCGAGCGCCACCGGAACACCCGAGGAGATGAGCTTGCGCGCGGGCGGATAACGCTGCAGTCCGAGGTTGAACGCTGTGCCAGGCAGAAGCGTCGCGACCGTTCCCGCTTTTTTCAGGAGTTCAACATCTTTGTCATCAATCCATTCCAGGTGGTCGGCGCTGCGCGCGCCCAGCTCAGCAGCAAGCTTCGCCCCGCCACTATGCGATAGTTCGTCGGCGTGCACCCTGAGACCAAGCCCGGCTTCCTTCGCGGCCCGCAGGATTATGCGTGCTTCCTCGACGCTGAAATAACCGTCATCGCAGAACACATCGCAGAATTGCGCCAGCCCCTCCCGCGCGACGCGCGGGATCATCTCCTCAACGATCCGGCGCACATATTCCCGGCGATTCTCTTTGAACTCCGCCGGAACGTCGTGCGCACCGAGAAAGGTCGGGACGGTCTCCAGCCTGCTCCGCGTGCGCAGTCGCGAGATTGCCTCCAGCATCTTGAGTTCATGTTCAAGACTCAGGCCATAGCCGCTCTTGGCCTCAATCGTCGTTGTGCCATGCCAGAGGAAGTGCCGGAAATGGCGCTCGGCCCGTTCGACCAGCTGTTCCACGGTGGCGGCACGCAGCTGCCTCACACTGGCGGCAATCCCCCCTCCCGCAGCGGCAATCTCCTGATAGCTCTTCCCACGGGAGCGAAGGTCATATTCTTCTGCACGGGTACCCCCGAAGATCGGATGCGTATGCCCGTCGACAAAGCCCGGAAGAGCGATCAAGTCCAGGCCGATGCCGTCCAGTAGCTCGTATTGGACATTCTTCTCGTTCGGGGGAAGGTCTCGAGTGGGGCCGACCCACACTATCCGTTCCCCGCGTACGAGTATGGCACCATTCTCAATGATGCCCAGCTCCGCCATGGAGTCGCCGACACGAGGCACAGGGCAGCCCTGGAGCGTCACAACCTGGGCTATGTTCTTGATGACCAGCATATTCGATGCCCCTACCTCCGGCGCCTCAGTGCGAGAATCGTGACATCATCGCTGACCTCGGCATGAGATGCAAAGCCGGAGACCTCCTGATAGAGACTCTTTACCACACAGGATATTTCCTTCAAGGAATGCATTCGGATGGCTTCCATGAACCGGTCCACGTCATACATTTGCCCATCGGGATTCACAGCATCCGTCGTCCCGTCGCTTGATAGGATCAGTATGTCCCCCTTCTCGATCTTTATCGGGACCTCATCGTATGAGACTCCCTCCATCAAGCCTAAAGGTATGCCGGACACCTCCACACGAGTAACGGCACCTCCCTTGACCAGGTAGGGATATGGCATTCCTCCGTTCGCAACTAACCCAGTCCCGTCATCGAGATTGAGGCGAAGATACGTAACGGCAATGTAGTTGCTGACCTGGTAACGGGCCATCAGATTTATGTTCAGAAACGAGAGGATTTCGCCCGGGGACATAGATCGGGCGAAGAGACTGCGCACCTGCCCGCTGAATACTGCCCCATACAGTGCTGCCGGGATCGACTTGCCCGATACATCTCCAATCAAAATCTGCAGCATGGCGGAGTCTGCATCCCAGTCGAAATCGTAAAGATCACCTCCGACTTCACGTGCCGGGTGGTACTCGACCGCCATTTCAAACTCCCGGAGCGAAGGACATTGCGTAGGAAGAATGTAACGCTGGATCTCCCGTGCGATCTCAAGTTCACGGGCCAGGCGCTCGCGGCGAATCAGTTCTTTGCGGAAGCGCGCATTTTCCGCCGCGAGCCGGTGGGCTTCCAGTCCTCTTTCAACGGTCATGAGAAGGTCCGGCGGATCCCAAGGTTTCACCATGTACCGGAAGACTTTGCAGTGATTGATCGCCTCCATGAGGACGTCCACATCGGTGAAACCTGTGAGGATAATCCGCACTGCCTCGGGCAGAGTATCCATTGTCCGCCGAAGGAACTCGATGCCCGTCATGTCGGGCATTCTTTGGTCGGCAACTATGACCGCAATGTTGTCGTGCTTTTGAACCAGTTCGAGCGCTTCCCCTCCACTGCTGGCCGCCAGAACAGGATACCGATTGATGAATGTCCGCCGCAGCTTCTGGAGATTCGCAACCTCATCATCTACGACAAGAATCACTTGTTCCGGCATCGTCATCTTCTTGGGGAATTTGAAAGTGTCACTCTACTCTAAACGCCGGTCGTGTTCCAACGATTCATCGATGCAGTGGGCCCCGGGGCGCCAAGACAGGCGGTGGATCTCTGTCGAACTGGCAATGACCTGAGGGTTTGCAGTACGGCTGGTTGCCTGTGCTTTCCCGGTAATGCGTGAGATTTGTTGCAGACTCCCGCCGAGGTCAATAGTAGGCGACGGCGGCGTAGGTTACCGAGGCGCCGGCATTCATATCCGCCCATTGACGGTATTGCAGCAGGTAGCCGACGGCATTGTCCAGGCAGCGGAGCGACATGTAAATAGGAGGGTATCCACAGACGCGCCTGTGATCGTTGTCGGCCGCGATCGAGGCAAGTACGCCCTCCGCGTCGCAGGCCACCGCCAGTTCAAGAAAGGCGTTGTCTTCCTCGGACACCTGGCGAAGAGAACTTTCAGTCGGCCCTGAGGAGTCGCCAAACCGGCGTCCGACATGAGCCAGATCCGCACCCGCAATCATGCAATACTTGCCCGGCAGTGCATCCATGGTTTCTCGGAGCGATTCCACTATTCCCTGGATTTCCGGATTCCCTGCAGCGCCCTCCTCTCCGAGAAAAACATCATGGAAGGAACCAACTAAAATCGGAATTACTTTAAAGTCGATCCGGTCACCGAGGATGTACCTCAGCCAGACTGTCTGAAACTCTATCGAGTGTTCTGCGCGGTGAGAAAACTCGTCCAGCAGATAATCCGAACGTAGTTCAGCGGCAAGGCGCCTCACAAACTCTCGATCAGTCTCGACACTCCCCAGTGGCGTCTCGTAGTCCTTCAGAGTCAAGGCAAAGCGTTGCTGCATGGGATTGTGGCATGTCCCGAAAATGATGTACCGGTCAGCCCCCGGGTGTTCGGCAAGGGCGCGGTATGCGTGCGCATAGGTCGGCCCCCCGCGCTGGAAATCGATGTGCGGAGAGATCAGTCCACGCAGGGGCCGCGCGGGATCCGGCGTCGCGATTTCGCCTGGGCCTTCGGGATGGGCAAAGTAGCTTCCCAGTTGGGCGGCAAGTTTCGGCGGCTCCTTTTCATATGCTGTCCCTGCATGGCGAGCGGGACGCGAAGGCGCATTGCGGAACTCCTCCGCCAGCGTCCGGTGAAAGCTGCGGAAACTCGCGCTGTCAAGGAAGTGATGTTCGTCCAGTTGCCGTGAAAGACCTTCCAGATCCTCGAATGGGAGGATCTGGCCGGTTGCCCGAAAGAAGTCCGCTTGGATGTCCCGGAGAGTGTTGGTGCCGTCCATGCGAGACACTACGAACATGAGCATGGAATTGAGAAAGATGGGCCGTTCGGCAAATGACTCGGGGTCGCGCAGACAGAGGAAGTCCTGGCCTTCCATCCGTACGGGAAATGCCTCCACGGGTCGCATCTTGGGCTTGGGATCTGATTCATCCATAGAACACTGACTGGCCCGAATTATTCATGTACGGAAGCCGCAAGTTTCTCCTGGAAGCGGGGAACCGCCGCCCCCTGACGCCGGCAAGAGACCTGACTGC
>DASQID010000126.1:0-3042 GCA_035631775.1 Acidobacteriota bacterium | reverse complement strand
TACACGCTGCCTGTCCGCGAGCTGGGGGCGCTCAAGCATATCGACAAGGCAGATTCGAACCAGGCTGCTTCGGTGGTTTCGATTCTGCAGGAACGGCTCACCTTCTTCCGCTACCTGACCGACCGCGACGGATCTTTCTCCTTCCGAGCGTTCATCCATGATGACGACGATCGGAGAAACCTCTTCCTTATGAACATCCGCCAGTACGAGGCCATCTTCCGCCCGCTGATGACCTTTGTTATCGACATGATGACCCGTGAAGTCCTTTCGCTGGGCGACAGCTTCAGCCGCCGGATCACGTTTGTCGTCGATGAGTTCGGTTCTCTCGACAAGATGCCTTGCATTTTCGATTTTCTGACCATGGGCCGCTCCAAAGGCGGCTTTCTGGTCTTGGCAAACCAGGATCTCGGCTCGGTGTCGAGCATCTACGGCGCCGACCAGAAGGAGACGTTTTTCAACAATTTCAATGTGCACCTGGTGTTTCGGCTGAACGACCCGACGACGGCGGAGTTTCTGTCGAAGGCGTTCGGCGAAAGGGAGGTGATCAAGAAGTTCCAGAGCAGCCAGTTCAGTCCGAGCGATCTTGGCGATCGCTTCAGCATGAGCGAGCAGGAAAAGCTCGAGAAGATCATCCTCCCCACGGAATTTCAGAACCTCCCCGACTTCCACGCCTACCTGAAGATCGCCAACTACGGGCTGACCCGTATGAAGACGCCGCGCACCTTCCTGCCGAAGGTCAATGAGGAGTTCGCCCCGCGCGATTTCGGCCTGCAGATGATGTTGCAGGAGAGGCCTGAGCATGCAGCTCCTGTTGGATAGCGGCTTTGTGTTGGCCTGCCCGGCCCGCTTTGCCTGCTCGGTTGGCCCGCCGCATGGCTCGTGCCAGGGAAAGCGGCTCCTGTCATTCGCCCTGCCGTTGGCGGACTGCACCTCGCTACGGCGGCGCGGCCGCCGTTTCCCCCGCGCTCTGCGGACTTGTTCCTCAGCCGAGGGTGAAAGAACAAGGTCCACATCACTCAAAGGAGAAACCAAGATGTCCAACAACAAAGCAGCAACCCAGCAGGAGTCCAGTCCAGCCACCACCACGGGTAACCAGCCGGTGCATCGGATCCGGATTTCGCGGATCCAGGCAGCGATCTGGCAGAACAACGGCGAGAACGGTCCCTGGTACAACGTGACCTTCTCGCGGAGCTATAAGGATTCTAGCGACGACTGGAAGTCGACGGATTCTTTCTCCGTGGATGATCTCCTCGTTCTCGCCAAGGTAGCCAATGAGGCTCACACCTGGATCATCCAAAAACAGCACGAACGCACGTGACATTCAGCTCACGCCCGCCCGGTGCAATGCCGGGCGGGCACTGTTATCTCAGTCACAGGAAAGGAGACCTTCCCATGTCCGACAAAGATCCTAAGTCTCTGTCACGCATCAGTACCCCTGAGCGAGTGCCAGGATACCGGCGGCCTGACATCAAGCCCGACCAACTTGACGCGCTAGGCGGCGAGCCCCTCGAAGGCTCTGGTTTCGAGGATGAGCTTCCTGAGCTTGACTCCAAATGGAGGGACCCGCGATGAGCTCTCCATCTCAAACCACGAAACGGGACCTTCGCCAGGAGGTTACGGACTCCATCATCGCCGCCCTCGAGAAGGGCGTCGCGCCCTGGCAGAAACCATGGCAGTCAGGAGCATTCGAAATGCCGCTCAATCCGACCACCGGGAAATCCTATCGCGGCGGAAACGCCGTCCACCTGATGGTCGTCGGTATGCGGAACGGTTATGAAGATCCGCGTTGGCTGACCTACCGACAGGCAAGTGAAAACGGCTGGCAGGTCCGGCGTGGCGAAAAAGGTACCCAGATCGAATTTTGGCAATTCCCTGATGCAGAATCCGCTTCGCATGAGACCCCGAAGGACACCGGCGATTCGCGCAACGACCGCCTCATCTACCGTGTCTACACGGTTTTCAACGCTCGACAGATCGACGGGATCCCGGTGCATGTGGCCCGCGTCCGCCAGGAGTGGGAGGTAGCTCAGGCCGCGGAGTCAATCCTTCAACACAACGGTGCCCGCATTTACCACGACCAGGCCGATCGTGCCTTTTACGATCGCGGTTCCGACACGATCCATCTCCCGCCGAGGTCAGCATTCAAGTCGGCAGGGACCTATTACGGGACCGCGCTCCATGAGGCTGCCCACGCCAGCGGCCACCCGTCCCGGCTCAACCGGGAAACCCTCAATGAATCCTATCGCTTCGGTGATCCGGCCTATGCCAAAGAGGAACTCCGGGCCGAATTGGCGAGCGTATTCCTGATCGCCGAGCGCGGCATCCCACACAATCCCGACAGCCACGCCGCCTACCTCAGCTCTTGGGTCAACGCCCTGAAACAGGACAAACACGAGATCTTCCGCGCCGCCCGTGATGCCCACCGCGCCGCCGATTTCCTGCTCGCCCTGGAGCACTACAAGTCAATCGACCAGGCCCTCGCGCACATCAACGCCCTCCAGACCGGCATCGACACTCCTACACCGCCTCCACCAGGTCAGATCACTCAAGTCGCAAGACGCAACAATCAAGGAGTTGAAATGCAGCGTTGAGGGTTTCAGATCAGACGCATCGGCCTGTCGGACTTGATCCGGCAGCTTTGAGGCCGTGCGGCTCTGAGTGATCTTCAGATTCTGGAGGTCATACGGGAGATGATCCTGGTGCCGAATCAAGGGCAGCTGTCGCTCAGGGAGATCACAAATTCGTTCTCGGCATGTTATGGAGAAGAGTACGACTGGCCAGTTTCATCAAGATGGATCGGAACCATCATTCGGAAGAGACTCCGGATCAATACCCAAAATCCCCTTTTCGGAGGCGTTACCTCTGCCGAATATTTTGCGCTAGAATGGCGAGTTATGCATTTCCGGTGTTTGGCCCCTATTGAACTTGATGCCCACGGTATGCTCGGCCGGGAGTGCCGCCAGAATTGCTTTCAGTACTTCAAGGTCGATGGCCACGCTCTGGAAATGATTACGGGCGATCGGATGTGGTGTCCTTATTGCG
>DASQID010000125.1:0-2273 GCA_035631775.1 Acidobacteriota bacterium | reverse complement strand
TATGTCACAGGCTGGGTGCTGTCGTAGAGCTGATTCATTCCGCGACCCTTGTCCACGATGACATAATCGACGATGCGAAGGTGCGCCGCGGAGCTCCTTCCGTGAATGCTCAGTGGGGCAACGAAATCACGGTCCTGATGGGCGACTGGCTCTATATGACGGCCTTCAATCTTGCGCTGGGAGAGAGGCAGTTCAAGATCCTGGACATCCTCATCGACGTGACACGGAAGATGATTGAAGGGGAGCTCATCCAACTCTCACTGAACGGCAATGTCGATGTGACCGAGGAGCAGCATCTCGACATCGTCATGCGCAAGACCGCCTATCTATTCTCGGCCTGCTCGCAGATTGGCGGCATTCTCGGTTCAGTCAGCGATGCCCAACAGGAGCAGCTGAGGCTGTATGGCCTCAACATTGGAATTGCCTTTGAGATGGTGGACGATGTTCTGGACTTCACTTCCGACGAGGGCACACTCGGGAAGCCCGTCGGGAGCGACCTCAAAGAAGGCAAGCTCACACTCCCGCTGATCTACCTCATGCAGAAGGGGGAGGGCAGGCACAAGGACATGGTTCGAAGAGTGCTTCGGGAGAGCGGGTCGGGATCAGGGTTGAACGATGCAGTGTTGCAGGCTGTTCGGGAATACCGCACCGCTGACCGGGTCTTGGAAAAAGCCCACGATTACGCACGCCGGGCAAAGGCCTATATCGAGGAATTCCCATCCTCGCCGGCCCGTGAGGCCCTTCTCTCCATTCCGGATTACATCGTCGAACGCGACCGCTGAAGCTCGAATCTGCAAATTACGGCCAACTGCCACCGATTTCCCGGCGCAGAATATCCGCAACCAAATGGTTTTCGGCATCCCTTCGGGTCTTAGGGCTCGCTCAAGAATAACTTCACATTCTGCTGCTGGCCCCCAGGCCCGCTGGCGAGGCGCGAGCGACGAGCTATACCCGGGGTGGTATATGAGGAGCGAGCAACAAAGCCAGCGGGCCTGCGGGCCGCAGCCTGAAAGGGCGCGACGGTGCTCGCGCCAGAATGTGAATTTATTCTTGAGCGAGCCCTTAGCTGCGGCTTTTTTAAAAGGCCACCGCTAAGACGCTAAGACGCCAAGTGTCGAAATCAGGGCTTGCGGCGGGCGGCGTGGGAAACGCTGCCCGGAATGTCCTCGACGAAGAGCTTTTTTCGGGCGATTGGGACGGCTTCCGTGCTTTCGCTCATGACTTGATCGGTGACTTCGGGCGAAGCAAATCGCTCCACCGGTTTATCCTTCAGGATCTCGGACATATACTTGATCCAGATTGGAAGCGCCACTACCGCTCCGGTCTCCTTGTTGCCGAGGTTTTTCTTCTCGTCGAATCCAACCCATACAGCCGTAGTGAGCGAAGGTGAAAAGCCTACGAACCAGGCGTCCGTGAAATCATTGGTGGTGCCGGTTTTCCCGCCCAGTGGCCTTCCCAGCGACCTGGCAGCTGTAGCGGTGCCGCTCTGCACGACACCCTGCAGAAGTGCGAGCATTTTTTCCGCAATGTCGGTGTCCAGCACCTTCTGCGTTGAGGGGAAGGTTTCCTCTTTCTTCACGTGGTCGTAGTCCTCGATCCTTCGGATGAAGTAGGGTTTCGCCTGTATGCCGAGGTTGGGAAACACGGTAAATGCCGAGGCCATCTCCAGAGGAGTTGCCTCACATGCGCCGATTGCGAGCGGCAGGTAGGGCTCCATCTGTCCTGTGAGTCCGAAGCGCCGCGCCATCACTATCACGTTCCGGATTCCAATGAGCGAAGCCACCTTAATCGTAGGAACATTGCGGGATTCGGTGAGTGCCTGC
This sequence comes from Acidobacteriota bacterium, assembly GCA_035631775.1. Lineage (GTDB taxonomy): Bacteria > Acidobacteriota > UBA6911 > UBA6911 > UBA6911 > DASQID01. The sequence continues at coordinate 450 of DASQID010000125.1, read as the reverse complement.
CGGACGGTAATCTCACCCTTGAACTTCCCATCGTAGTTGACGGGACGCCAGATCCGGCCAAGGCTGTCCGTGAAGCTGATGGGAGAGTCGATAATGGTGCTGTCCGGCGTCATGCCCCTTTCGAAGGCTGCAGAGTACACGAACGGCTTGATCGTTGATCCGACCTGGCGCATGGCCTGAGTCGCGCGGTTGAACTCGCTCGATTCGAAATCATACCCACCTACCATGGTCTTGATCTCGCCCGTGGAGTTCTGGATGGTAATGAGCGCTCCCTGAATCGAAGGGATTTGATCCAGGAGGACACTGGCTGTCCTCCTGTTCTCATCCAGGGCTACGATTTGAAATTCGGCGAGATCGCCGGCCTTGAGTATCTTCGCTGGAGACTTGGCACCCGTCCAGGCGATCTCCTTGGGGCCGAGAGTCGCGTGATACTTGCCGATCTTGACCGTG
>DASQID010000124.1:0-1748 GCA_035631775.1 Acidobacteriota bacterium | reverse complement strand
ATCTTATTCGGCGAATCCTTGGCCTCATCGCCGCGGGTCGGGGAGAAGGAGGCCAAGTCTACAGTCATCGCAAGCGGCGCGATAACGGCTGGAGCCTGCTGCGTCGCGGCACGAGGCTGCTGTTCGGCTCGGTGCTCTTGCGAGATGCTCGGCTCGCCGCGCCCGCGAGTGTTATTCCAAACAAGCCTCACGACTGCGAACAGGACAGTAAGCACTGCCAGGGACGCTGCTGTCACCTTAATGCCGCGCACTACGACCGCGATCCGGCGCAGCCTGGAGTACTCCTGGAAGCAAGGCGAGCAGCTAACAACATGCGAAACCGGGATGTCGTTCAAGCTGAGCTGCCGATCTCGATACGCCATCGCTCGTAAGGTAGAGGAATCCGGGCAGCCTTCGCGGGTCGGATTTGGAAACGCGGTCTTGGAAGCTCTCTTCCCAAGAGCGACGACGTCTCTTACCTGTTTGGCGGACACGGATTGTTGGGATTCAGTCATCAGAATTTCACTCGCCGCCAGGCGGTTTCAATCGTGATTTGTGGTAAGCCCGGAATCGATCCAAGGCTTTGTCAATTTTCTTGCCGAACTGCACCTCGGCGCTATGCGCATCCCGATATCCCATCAGCTTGGCGATTGACCGCCAGTCATGGTCCAAAACGCGTAGGTCGTACATCATTCTTCCGTGCTCATCCATACAGGCGCGAAAAACCTCGATTCGCCTGGCGTCATCGAGTCGGCGATCTAAATCAATGGGTGATACGGCGCCAGCGAGCCGCTCGAGGTCGGCATTTTCGACGTAGGCGATGCGCTGACTTTTTCGAAGGCGACGAATGGCCTCACGAGCAACCGACCTTAACAGGTACGCTTCGAAGAATTGAATGGACTGGTGGTTGCCCATAGCGCAGGATGCCGAGTCAACGGCGGCCTCAAGAATCTCTGGAGCCTCTGTGTCTTCAGCGAGATAGCGAATTACAACCAATCGCGCACGTTCCCAGACCCGATGTGCTGCCTCGATCAACCCGCGATCGACCATTTGCCCGAGGCTGTCCCGGTTTCGAATCCACAATCTCGTCTGCGCGTCTTTCCGCTGGTTCATGGAAGCCGCCGGCGACCGGATCGAACGGTCCTCTCCAATAACTAAGAGGATTTGAGACGAGAAAAGCTCACCCGGAAAGCAAATTTCAGCGCGTAAACTATTTTCGCCGCCCGAAAGCCACCTTGCCGAATGACGGGCGGTTGAGGTTTCCGGTTTCTCAAGCCTCTTTATCCATAGGAGACCTCCCCCAGCCTGCACGGGCGAGGGCCCGTGTATGGCATCGATCGGGTTGCCTCAGGAATCACGTCACCCCTCTTATTTGAGCATCGATCTCTACTCGACAACGCTGAATCTCTGGTTCGTCTCCGCCCGAAAATCTGCCGGCTATAGCAAGTCATTGCGTAATTGTTCCCAGCCAGAGGCTGCCGCACAGAAGGTGACTAGGCAAGGAGGCTTCGGGCTGCGGAGCAACGGTGGTGCCGGCAATGTTGGATACAGGTGCGCGGCGTGCTCATCGTCGCCGGCAGAAGACATGTTTGCAGGAGTGAACAACAGAATTTCAGTTATGAACCAAGGTGGGCCCCATGAAGGGACAAAAGTTTGGTAATCCCAGGGGGAAGACCTGTCGCTGGACACCGGAGTTGGACGAAATCCTGAAGTCCGCTTGGGCGCACGGTGGATTGCGTGCCGCAAGAAGGGATATACGGCAGCAACAG
>DASQID010000123.1:0-16158 GCA_035631775.1 Acidobacteriota bacterium | reverse complement strand
AATAAAAGCGATTATAAGGGGGATGAACATCACCGAAGTGTAGGAGAACAGTAGACACGCGGTCAAGGCGAGCAAAACCTGTACGTAGCGTCGGGTAGTGCCTCTTTCTCCGTAGCGCCACAGCACGAGCAGGATCAGGCTTGCTGCCGCCATGTCGCCGCTGTATTGCTTCAAAACCTGCGAGTAGTAGATTGCCGTTGGAGAGATCGCCACAAGTCCTGTGCAAACGACTGCGAAGGGCGGGCGAAATGCGCGAAAACTTAGTGCTGCCACAAGTATCAGGGCCAGGATCCCCAAGATAAATGGGACGGCTCGTAGAGAGTATTCTGACAGACCAAAGAGCTTGACTGTTCCCCTGACCAGCAGCAAAAGCAACGGTGGGGTTGTCTGCAGCCAGTTTTGGTAGTGAAACATGTGAGGCAGTGTGTCTTCAAGAGTGGAATTAGCAAGCCACGCCTCGGCTGTCCAGAGACTTCGTCCCAAGTGGTGCGTTCTGGGTACAATTCCTGCCAGCACCACCAAGCCAAGAACAATGGCGGAGACCTTAGGATTGTCCAGTAAGGATCGCCCATTGGCCTTAGGCGCCTCTCTTGTGATCAAAGGCAGTGCCCCCACGGTGACATCAGGCTTCCCCTCTGGAGGATCTGGTTTCCGAGACATGTATCCTACTCTCCCCGGCGTTTCGTTGCCAATCTGCATTGGTCAGTGTCCAAGAGAGTGCTCCTAACTGGACAGCCTGAGGATCTTGCGGGCTTCCTCGGAGCCTGCGAACGAATCATTCATTTCCAGGGCTTTTCTGAGAGTTTGCTGTGCCAACCTGAGATCCCCTTTCCCGTAATAAGCCATGCCGAGCCGGTAATAGTGCTCTGCCTGCGGCTGGCGGTTGTTGACACTAAAAAGCAGCTGATCTGCGGCCAGCACGTAGTTCTTCTGTTTGTAGTAAATCCAACCCAAGGTATCGGCAATTTCGGGATTTTCCGGAACCTTTTTTCTCGCAGCCTGGGCCAGTGAGAGAGCCTCATCGAGATTCATGTTGTTTTCGCACAGGAGCCAGGCGAGGTTGTTGGCTGCCACAACGTTCTGAGAATCGATCTGCAGGGTCTTGCGATAATTGGCAATCGAACCCGGGATGTCCTTGGCGACCTGGAGGTAGAATGCCTTGAGAAGGTAAGCCGGGGCGAATTTCTCGTTCTTCACGATCAACTGGTCCACTTCCTTCAGAGCCTGCTGAACATTGTTTCTCTGAAGATTCATCTGACCCAACAGAATGTAGGATTGATAATTCTGCGGATTGATTTCGATGGCTTGCCTGAATTCGCGTTCGGCCGCCGCGAAATCGCCGCGCTGGAGATAAACCCGGCCACGGAAATTGTGAATCTCATCTTGGGCCGAGGCCGACCTGGTCAGCTTGTCGAGCTCAGTGAGAGCGTCGTCAAACCTGTTGGCCTTCAGGTGCACGTAAATAAGGTCGTTCAATGCGACCGCCAGATCAGCCCTGGGTTCCAATGCCTTTCGGAAATGTGTTATCGCCGCCGCATCGTCTCCTTGCGCGATTTCCACAAGCCCGAGACGATGCCAATAGACTGAGTAATCGGGCCGGATCTCGCAGAGCCTCTTGAACTCTTCCTTCGCCTCGGCAAGCCTGCCCATTAGGCGAAAAGCGTCGCCTCTGGCTGCCAGTGCGTCCTCATTATTCGGCATGACCTGCAGCACCGATTGAGCTTCCTGGAGGGCATCCTGTGGCCGCTGGCGCAGCGCCAGAACCTTCGCGACTGCACCCCTGGCGAGCAGGTTATTGCGATCGCGCTTCAAGACCTCATTGAGTGAAGCCTGAGCACCATCAAGCTCCCCGCGCTTCAACAGAATTGCCGCCTTATCCATGTAGGCGGGCAGGAGCCAATCCTTTATCTTGATTGCGTTCTCAAACTCCTCCAATGCCTTATCGTCCCTGTTCTTAGCGACCAGTACCGTACCGTGGAGATAGCAAGCTTCGGCGTCCGCTCTGTTTCTCTGCAGGAGGGACAGCAGGACTTCCTCGGCGTCGTCAACCTTCTTCAGTCCCAGGTACGCCTCGGCGATGCGAAGTTGCGCTTGCCGGTCTCTCGGGTTGCTTTTGACCAGGTCTCGAAGCCCAGCCAAGCCGTCCTCCACACGTCCCCGTTGAATCAGGAAGTTTGCCAACCCCCATCGGGGTTCACGGGCACCAGGCTTCTTGGCCATGGCAGCCTTGAATACCTCTTCCGCCTCAGTATCCCTCTTCGAGGAGGAATAGAAACCGACTAGCGCATAGAGACTCGCCGGATCTGTAGGCGACAGTTCGAAGGCCCTCCTGAAGTAAGGTTCCGCATCGGCTCTTTTGTCTGTTGCCATGTAATAGGATGCAAGTGCCAGGTGCGCTTTGGCATCAACCGGGTGTTTCGCCAGCGCATCCTTGAAAGTTTCTTCAGCTCTCGCAAGGTGCTTCTGCCTCAATTGTATGGCGCCCAGATTCAGTGCTGCGGCCAGATCTGCAGGATCATCAGCGAGCACCTTCTTGATTTCCTGGATCGCCTTTTCAAAGTTGTTGAGCCCCGCGAGGGCGTTTCCCAGCAAGATTCGGGCATCGATATTCCTTGGCTCGACAGCAAGAATCTCCTCGGCCGTTCGTTGAGCCTGCCTGAACAAATCAGGGTTTTGCAGGCCCCCGACAAGGAAATAGCGCCCCAGCTCGAGCTTTGCCTCCACATTTATGTTGTCCAACTCGAGAACCTTACGGAAGGCCGCCATGGCGCCCGGGTGGTTTCCCTGCTGCTGGAATGCCTTCGCCATTCCAAGCCAACTGGGAACGTGGCCCCGGTCTAACCTGATGGCATTACGATACTGGATTACTGCCTCTTGATAGCGTGCACCTTTGAGGTATTGTTGAGCGCTGTAGAAGTAATTGTCGCGTTGAGTTTTGAGGTCTCCCTTGCAACCCACCAGCAAGACCAATCCCGTGATGATCAAGACCTTCTTGAACCGGAATACCACGTCACTCTCCTCTTACAGTGAAACTACCGCGCCGCAAAATGGATCTGCTTTGCAAGCTTGGATTTGTGGGAGGATCATCGCGGCCTAACGGTTATCGTGGCCGTGCCAGTTACTCCAACTCCAGTGCCGTCGGTTGCGATGAGTCTGAAAACCAGTCTTACTTCGCTTGACACGGGTGAGGCTACGAAAGATGCGTCACTGCGGTCGGCACCAACTATCGTGACCGTGGGCACCTGAACAGACGGGTCGATGATCTGTGTCCAGGAATATATCATAGGACCCTGTGCCGGTCCCCAGGCAGATCCACTCAAAAGCACTAGTTGCCCGCTGCAAACTGTGGCAGACGGGAAGACACGGACCAGCAAGGCTATTGAAGGTGATGAAGGATCATACATTCCGGTCGTAACCTTCAACTCTGAGGAGTTCGCACTTTCGAGACCGGAGGCGGTGACGCTCCTCACAGTATAATAATAGACTTTTTCGACCTCGACGGTTTCGTCAGCGAAATGGGTGGTTCGGATTGGCGCCCTATTCAACGGGGGGAGGGTGTACTGCCCAGGAGTCATCGAGCGGTAGATGTTGTAGCCGACGATACTTCGATCAGGATTTGGATCCCAGGCCAGCTTTATGGCACCAGCGCAAACTTGGCCAGCGAAGACGGCAAACACGCAGAGTAGGAATAGCAAGCGCGTTAATCCCCCTCGCTCCTGGCGGATTCCTGGAGTAATTTGCATGTTTTCCGAGTTCAGCGTGGAGGTAGCCAACATGAACCTCTATGGCAGGCACTGCACTGGACAAAAGGTGCATCGATTACTTTCGCGTGCCTGCTGCCCTCTCGACGAGCTCCGGGATTATCACCGCACAATTTCGGGCTGAGATCCGGAATAAAATGGAAACCGATCGTCGCGAAAGGGACCGCGACCTGGCTTTTCATGGCACTATTCGCTGAGGAGGAACTGCGGTCACAAAATCAAGTGACTGTGGACCGAACAACCCGAACGCTGTGATTGGTTCAGTGTTTGAATGAATTCGAATATAGCCGTATGTCTGGTTCGCTATCGCAATTACGAGCTGGGGTAGGGTACCTACGATTCGCTGGCCCTTTGCGAGAGTGAAGGTGTTGGAACCCGTAAGTTCACCACCCTTGGAATGGACATCTATTTTGATGTCTGTACTGTCTGGTCCAGTATTAAAAATCGCAATCCCCGTAAAGAACGGTGGACCGTCGTTCAAGCTTCCCTGCGCTACATGGGAAAGGATGAAATCCTTGCCCGCATTCCCGTCGAAGGGCAGACTTGCTAGGAACCGGCCGTTCACCGGATCGCCGAAGGTAAGATCACCTATAATCCCAGGACCGTCGGAACTGACCTCAACCGCCCCCTCTATCAGTTCGGTCGCTTCTGCTGCATCAGGCAGCCCGAACAGAGACTCACCGCGAAGGGCGATGCGAGCGCCGGGCGGCAGGAATTTCCATACTGCATTGCTGATTCCTGCAGCCGCTCCTTTGCTGACGTCAAGCAACCGGATCCAAATTGCTCTACTCTGCGTGCCTGTGTTAATCAGTACGATTTCCGAAAAATATTTGGCACTGTCTTTGTTGGAGCCAGATGCAAACTGAGCAGAGTACAGAGTCGAGGATATAGATGTTGGCTGAGCGGACAGTGCAAAGAAGGTCTTTCCGCTATCAACGAGTTGGTACCCTATTACACCAATGTCGCTGGTTGCCCCGACATACCCTTGCTCAGTTGGTATTGGCATCCCCGGGAACAAGTTTGTCAAATCCTCCGCGAGCAGGCCGAAGCCAGGCAGGGGCCGATCTGCGGTGTCATGTGGAATCCCGGAATCATCGTACAGCGTGAGTCTAAGATGAGCTGTTTGGGGATTCGGATTCACGACGCCTATGAGATTTCTGAATCCATTTCCGGGAGACGGATTGAGCACCAGTTGTGCCCTGCTGAAGTAGAGAGTGGTATAAGTCTGACCTTGACTGCTAGGTAGGGCGCTGGTCAGCACGGTGTCGTTTCCATATAGCTGGAATGCCGTGATGTAAGGATTGTCTGTCGTGAAGCGTACCCATCCAAAGCGAACCCCAGCTTCGCCCGAGCACAGAAGCTGGTACCCATAGATCGCTGTCTGCTGGGCTGTTGACAGCGAAAGTGAGCTGGGTGCGCAGGGCAATGAAAGTGGAGTGCCGTCCGGTCCTAGAGCGGCAAACTGAAGGTTTGCGTCCAAATCAGAGACATTGGCCACAGCAAAGGAGGTCAGATAAGAAGCATTGTCCGCATAGAAGGGGAAGTAAAAGTCACGGGGAGTGATGGTGGATGCTGATATAGGACTGCTGTAGTCACTCACCCAGCTCTCCTGAACAGAGTTGCCGGCGTGGCTGACTATCTGAAGCGAGAACTGATAGCGTGAACCCGGATTGAGTCCCGAACAGTTGAAAGCGTATTTGCCTTCCACGAGCATTGGCGATTTCGTCATCTCGCAGGGAGTGTATTGTGCCTGAGAGTCTGTTCGGTAGGAAGCGCGATAACTGACGGGGGCAAGTGAGTTTTCTGCATCGATGGGCGGCCATTGGAGGCGAACAGCACTCGCCGTGGATGTCTGAACGGATAGCGCGAAAAACTGGGTCCTGTGCCAGTACGGGTTGCTCTCCTTTTTGTTCCAAAAGGAATCAAGATAAGGAGGAGAGGAGGACAACATATTCCAACCCAGGCTGGACTCGCTATCCAAGAGATTGACGAGGTGGATAAGACTCGGGGGTATCTGGCCTGTGAGTTGATTGGCGCTCAGATTGAGCACCTGGAGGCCGACGAGATTCCCTAGTTCTCCCGGTATTTGACCCTCCAGCTGGTTATCAGCCATCGAAAGCACTCGAAGCCCGCTCAACCTGCCAAAGCTGCCTGGGATGTTACCCGTCAGGCGGTTTCCATCGACGTTCAAGATGCGTAAGTCGGTCAGGCCAGTGAGGTCGCCGAGTTGATCTAGAATGTTTCCAGCAATTTGATTGTCTGAGAGGTCAAGGACTTCAAGTGTTGCTAGATGGCCAAGAACCGTTGGATCGGCATTGGTGAGACGATTGTCACCGAGGAGGATTACCCTGAGATTCACCAGCTCACCAAGCCATACGGGAATCCTGTCCTGCAATTGGTTTTTCTGCAGCATCAGCTTCTGGAGGCTGCTAAGTGCGCCGATGGACTTGGGGAACGCGGTTATCTGGTTGTCGCTCAAATCTAGAAGCTGGAGTGCCGAACAGTGGGACAGTACAGGAATGCTCCCTGAGAATCCGTTTCCACTGGCAGTAAATACCTCGAGCGCTGCAAGATTTCCCAATTGGTCAGGAATTTGACCGGTGAGACGGTTGTTTTCGAGCGCAAGCCAGCGGAGCCTTGTCAGTCCTCCAAGAGAAGGAGGTACACTGCCACTGAATTGGTTATCGTTTAGGGTAAGCCACTGTAGTGAGGCAAGATTACCAATGCTATCGGGAATGGTCCCTGTGAACTGATTGTTGTCGAGATAGAGCCAACCGAGTTCTGCCAGATTCCCAACTTCGCTGGGGATTCTGCCACTCAGCTGATTGCCATTTAGGCTGAGGGAGTGCATGCGGGCGAGGCCGAAGATCTGCACTGGTAGCTCACCACTAAAATAGTTGTCCGATAATATGAGTTCGGTAAGATTCGCCAGGTTCCCTAGCTCTGTAGGAATGCTGCCAGAGAGTGAGTTCTTGCCCAACGAAATCAGGGTAAGCCCGGATAGATTGCCTAATTCACCAGGGATAGAGCCACTTAGATTGTTTCTGGATAATATCAATTGCCGCAGATTGACCAACCTCCCCAAGCTGTTTGGAATGCTCCCAGCCAGCAGGTTACCACCCAGGTGCAGAACCTCGAGAGAGGTGAGACCGCCAAATGTTGTGGGAATGCTCCCGCTGAACAGATTGTCATTCAGGTACAGCCTTGACAGACCGGTCAACTCACCCAAGCCTGCAGGGATGCTTCCACTTATTCTGTTATTCCCAACCGAAAGGTACGCCAGACGGGTCAGCTTGCTCAGAGGGAGAGGGAGAGACCCCTCGAACTGGTTGCTGTCAAGACTGAGGATTTCCAGATTTGCCAGATATCCCATCTCGTCGGGAATTGGGCCGGACAATTGATTTCTGCTCAGATTTAGGCATCTCAATTCAGTGAGATTTCCGATTTGGGCCGGAACACTCCCTGTTAGGAGGTTGGAAGCAGCGGAAAGCCACGTAAGCCTGGTTAGAGTGTGAATCTCACCAGGCACTGTGCCTATGAGCCGGTTCCCGTCCAGGCAGAGAGTGTTAAGTTTGGAGAGCTTCATAATTTCAGCAGGAATGCTGCCTGTGAAAGCATTGTTGCTCAAATCCAATTCAAAAAGCTCTGTCAGGTTCGCAAGCGTTGGCGGAATGTTGCCGCTCAACTGGTTGCTTCCCAATTGTAGGCTTGTGAGCTTTGCCATATGCCCGATTTCGGCGGGAAGTTCGCCAGTGAGAGCGTTGTCCGCAAGTGAAAGCGTTTCAAGGCCGGTCATAGCTCCGAGGCTGGAGGGGATCGGGCCGTTCAGTCGATTTGCTCCCAACCATAGGCCCTTGAGGTTGGCGAGTTTGGCCAGGCTAGAGGGAATTTCTCCGCTCAGTTTGTTGCGTGAAAGTATCAGCCAGCGCAGGCTGATCATGTCGCCTAATCGGCTTGGGATGGCTCCGCTGAGTTGGTTGTCACATAGGCAAAGAAAACGCAGCTTGGTCAACTGACCTAGCTTCTCGGGAATTGGTTCTGTCAAGTGATTTCGGTTCAACGTCAGCACTGTCAGATTTGTCAGGTCGCTGAGTGTTACTGGTATGGGTCCGCTTAGGCTATTCTCTTCTAATCGGAGAGCAGCTAGTTGAGTTAGACTCGACATGTTGTCTGGAAGCTGGCCTATGAGGTTGTTCGCCGATAAGTCCAAACTAACGACATGCCCATCCACGACACGTACTCCAAACCAAGTATCCTCCGTGCCGGCCCCACCCATCCAATTGGTTGTCGCCCTCCAATGTGGGCCGTCCGTGGCCCGGTAAAGCTCCATCAGTGCATTCCGTTCCTCCACAGGTATAGCTGCCGCTATGAGTTTCGACTCAAACGCGCAGAAGATCCGCAAACAAAAGCAAAGGACGAATAATCTGCGCGCCACGGATCTATCGGGAGGGGCTTCGTACATTATCGAACGATGCCTAGCCTTTCGATCAATTCGTAAAGCGTAGGTCGGCTGATCTTCAGTTCTTGGGCGCATCGGGTCAGATTGCCTTTATTCCGAGCCAGCGCTCTCTCAATCAGGTCTCGTTCAACAGCCTCACGTGCCGTTGTGAGTCCCATGCCTTCGCATGGGGCACGCTCACCCTCTAGCTCAAGATCAGCGGCAGTGATCTGGTTTCCATCTGCCATGATAACGGCACGCCGAAGTTTGTTCTCCATCTCCCGTACATTTCCGGCCCAGCGGTGCATCTCCATAGCCGCGATCGCTCTGCGATCGAAGCCAAAAGGCCTTTTTTGTTCCGAGGTCAGCCGTTGGAGCAGCATCTTTGCGAGGAGCGGGATATCACCCTGCCTGTCACGGAGCGGAGGCATTGCGATTACAACCACGCCTATCCTGTAGTAAAGATCCTCGCGGAATTTCCCATCGGCCATAGCTTGGCACAAATCCGCATTGGTTGCTGAGATCACGCGCGCATCTACCTGGATTGTCTTTCGCCCGCCTACCCGTTCAATCTGTCGTTCTTGGAGGAATCGCAGCAACTTGACCTGCAGTGAAGGGGACAGCTCGCCAATTTCATCGAGAAAAAGCGTTCCACCTTGAGCGGCCTCAATCCGGCCCTGCCTTTGGATATGCGCACCGGTAAATGAGCCCTTCTCGTGGCCGAAGAGTTCACTTTCCAGAAGATGCTCGGGAATCGCACCGCAATTGATTGGGACGAACGGCCCATCCCTACGCTCGCTCAGGCGGTGGATGGCACGTGCAGCCAGCTCTTTTCCGGTGCCGCTCTCACCCATGACAAGCACTGGGGCGTCCGTCTGGGACAATTTCCGGACAGAGTCGAAGACCTTCTGCATTTGTGGGCTGCTTCCAACCATGCCTTCGAAGGACTGGAGTTGAGTGCAATTTAGCAGTTCTCGATTCTCTCTTTCGAGCCTCGAAACATGGATGGCGCGTTCCACAACGGTCTTTAAAATCCCTATATCTATCGGCTTGCTGAAGAAATCATAGGCGCCTTGGGCGATGGCTGCGAGAGCGTTATTCTTCTCGCTCTGGCCCGTGATGACAATGATCTTCAATTGTGGATCAGATTTCAGCATCTCGTCCAAAGCGAGCAAACCTTCTCGGCTGTCTCCCGTGGCAGGTGGCAGCCCTAAATCAAGCATCACCACCGTCGGCATTTCCCTTGCAAGCACATCCATGGATGATGCGCGATCTCCCGCCAGAAAGACCTCATAATCTGCGGCCAGCGCCCACCGCATCTGGCTGCGTAGATCATCGTCATCATCCACAATTAAAATTCTTGTCTTTTCCATCAATCCATCTTCATTCACTCGAAGCTTCGATACACAATCCCCTGGCGGGGTTTCCTATCTCACAGGCAAGAACACTCGAAAAACACTCCCCTTGCCTTCCTGGCTCTCCACGTCAATCCGCCCATGATGCGCTTCCACAATCATCTTGCTATGAAACAGACCGATTCCCATCCCCCGCTTCTTGGTACTCCTGAACGGCTGGAACAGCGATCGCTCGATAAACTCTTGAGACATGCCACAGCCGGAATCCTCTATGGACAGAACGACCTGCCCGCAGTTCTGGCACGTTGAAATCTTGATCTTGCCTCTTCCGTCGAGCGCTTCGCATGCGTTCAAGACAAGGTTTGTGATGACTTTCTGCATCTGCTCGGGATCGATGAGCACTTTCGGCAATGATCGCAGATCCGTCTCCCAGGATCCACTTCTGTTATGCCTTAGGGACTCAAGCGTCTGCTGGACCAAGCAATTGAGGTCGGTCGCCGCCCTTTTAGGCTCAATCTTCTGTTTAAGCATTGAAAGGCGACTGCAGGTCTCGTTGATTTGCGAGACTGTCTGTCCGATGACCCGCTGCACATCAGCTCGAAATTCGGGATTGTCGTAATGGAGCGGAAGATTCTGCACTGCAAGAGCTAACCTCGAAGCCATATTTTTCAGATCGTGCACGAAGAATGCGGCAACATTCTGGAAAGATTCCAGCTCTTTGACCTGTAAGAGTCGCTCCGAGAGACGGATCTGGAGTACGTTCGCCGCCAGGTGGGAAGAATACGCGTTAATCAAGTCCTGGTCTTCAATTGACATGGGGGCGAACCCGACGCGATCGTCGTTCAGAGTGATGATGCCGACCAGCTGACCGACGGTCTGCACCGGCGCGACATACCGCATTTTGTATTTCCCGAAATATTCGGGTTTTGCCCGCATAATCAGATCAGGCCAGTCGAACTTCTGCTGAGCGAGGTCGATCGGCTCCCTACTCTTTTCGACCGCATGAATCATCTCCGCCACACCTTCTCCCTCGTGCACGAGTTCGTCCGCCTGATTCCGCGTGAAGACGGTTGAGCCAGCCAACCTGAGTCGTGGCTCTGTCTCGTCGCGCAGCCAGATGTTTACCGAGAGAAAACCCAGGGTCTGTGAGAGGATTCTCGCCAGCTCGGAGCAGAGTTGTCCCACGTCCGACAACGTTGTTGTTCTTTGGGTCAAGTCCAGCCAAGCCTGTCTGTAGTCGTACTTGGGCCGCCTCAAATGTCGAATGATGAGTCGTTTAAGTCGCTCCTGAAGGCGGTTCGACATGAGGAGGACAGCCAATCCCACCAATGCCAGGAGGACAACCAATGCGTCGATCGGAAGGGGCCGATTCTGGTCAAAATGCCGCACCAACTGTGCAAGCAGACCGACTGCCAGCAGATAAATACCTACGAAGAGTACGGTGAGCGAGTATTGAATCGTAGTGCGTGAGAAATAGACATCTACCGTCAGGAACCGAGACCGGATCAATCCCCACACAAAAAGTAAGTCCGCCAAGAGGAGAACGATTGGGTTGAGCACGGCAATGCTCAGGTTTAAGGAGGAGTACAGGAGAGCTTGGCTGCAGTCATAAACCCAAAGAGCGCAGATTGATCCCAAGCCAAGGACCACAAACTTAATTTGCCAGCGGATGCGTCCTGTGGAAGCTCTCAGGGTCCGTTCGAGATTTGCGAGGATCAGGACCGCCGACATCAACACGAGCACATGGAAGGTCTTGCCACCCGCTCCCAGTGGCAAGACGTTGGCTCCCTGAGCATCTACAGTTGGCAGGTCGGTGAAGACTGAATGGCTTAGGAAACCTATGGCAAGTATAGGAAGTGCGAATACGGCAATGATAATCCACTTCCATTTTGATAGGAAGGTCTTATATTCCGTCCTGGCAAAGGTGAGACTAAAAAGGAGCCAGTTTCCCGGCAGGAACGCAGAAAATGCGATCCGCATTTTTTGCCAGTAGAGCACCTCCTGCCCTTGAAGAGATTGTGCGCTTAATCCTCTGAACAGTTCTACGGTCGAGAGCAACGCCAATCCGGCGATGAAGCTACGGTTTGTGTGTGATCGCCAGTCTTTTACTGTAACAACTCCCGCCAGCAAGATGCTGACAATCGCCGCAACAAACGAAGCGCTTCCAGCCATCTCCACCATTGAAATGCTCATATCCGCTGCTCGAGGCCGTCCTTTTTCGTTCGACTCGCTACTGTCTTCGACCTCTGGACTTTCTCCATCAGCCCCGGTTCAAACATCGCGGAACGCTTGTCCCGGACACGAGATTCCGATCTTCTCAATATCCACAGAGGCGGTGCCATCAACAGTAGGGCCAAAATGAAAAAGAGGATCCCACCACGATGATGAAGGTTGCTGTCTGTCAAGATTCTCAAATCGACATGAATACCGAGCAGACAAAGGGTGACTATGCGCACGGAGTTCTTAAGCATCGCCATGGGAATGGCCGCTAGCACAAAGACGGCCCTTCTCCAACTTGATCTTAGCGTCAGATATCCCGCCAACATGGCCGTGATAAAGAGGGCCATGCTGGAACGAATACCGCTGCACTCTGGTGCTATATCGATATTTGTGCCCGGAAGGGAAAACACGGTCCCATCACGGAAAAATGGAGTCCCTGTTGCCTTGAAAAGCAAGGCTGCCATGGTGGCGGATCCGCACTGCAGATGAGCAATGATCCTTTGTAGCATCCCTGTAGGAATTGGAACCATCAAGACTAAGAATAGAAGAGGAAAAGACGCCGCCTTGAAACCGACAATTCCATACAGGCAAAGGAATCCCCCGAACCATGCAATCAGAAGCGCGAGAGTCCTGAGAGTAAGGTAGTCGTTTGTAAGTACGGGTCTCCCTCCAAAAACGGCGAATCCCAGGAGTCCGATTCCAATGGTCAACGTAATGATGCCAGAGGCGCGTGGTCGGTGAGACGCAGCTGACCAGCTTAGTCTCGCCGTGAAGAGCAGCCAGCCACTGATGAAAGGGACGATAAGGATATGAGAGGAGGATTCATTCTTTAGAGCAAACTCGATCAATTCTCTCAGAAAGCGTCCGTTTATGGCAAACAGCGTTGATGAAAATAGAATGAAAATTGCGTTGGTCTTCACAAATGCCATAATGAGTCGGCTTTTGGACTCGTCGTTTGATTTTGCGGGGAAAACCAAAGTGTTAACTGTGGCTACTGGGATTTTCCCCAAGTCCACTGAGAATTAAAGATGGGAAGTAAGTCGCTATCGTGACTTTTAGGGTGGGTCCTGCTAAGGTTAGCCTTTGTGGGACGAAGTGTGTGACGGGCTGAATGACGGGCGAGTTGGGAAAAACGACACTCTCATAAGAGCGTCGGGACTACCGTGACCTGAGATGATACTGCGATTACCACTTTGTGTTTGTGGCGTTGACAGAGATATGGGAACGCTTACTGCGTAACAATTCTCAGGCTTTTAGGTGCATCAAGTCCGTATGGATAGGCTCCGATGTCAGGAGCATTGCCGAAGAGCACGACTCTCCCGCTGGAGTCTTTATATAGATATATCGGATCTCCCGGAGATCGGCTTATGGAGTTGGCAAGCGTGATTGTATTAGTGGGGTAATTGATCGAGGAGATCTGGACTGTCGTCGATGCACCCACACGAATCCAGTCCGCTTGAACGCCGGTGATACCGTAGCCGTCCTGAAAAAAAGAGGCATCGTTTACAACCAGAGAGGTACCAGTTCCAGAATCGCCGGTTGCGACCGTGGCTAGAAAGGTACCGGCACGAATGGCCGGAGAACCCGCGCTAAGTTTGAAATTATCTTGAGCGTAGTCTACAAAAATAGGATCGGAGATCTTATTCCCGGGGGCATCGTTGATGAATGATGAGGCATTCGTCCGATTTAGAAAGGCACAAGTTGCCGTGCACCAAGCGAGATTGGATCCTGCTGTAAATCCGCTGTTGGAACTGGAATCGACATAATATGGACTATAGTTCCGTACGGAGGTGGGATAATAGAAGAGATTGTTTACTTCTGCTCCATGAGTCGCATTGACCTGATGCCCGTTTGTTGCCATTTGTCCGCTCGAATTAAAGTCGATGAAGTTGTTATTATAGCATTTGACGTAGGGGAATCCGGTATTGTCGTCGAGTAGTGCAAATGTTCCGAAATGAGCCAGATCGTTAAAGCGGATGATAACGTCGTAGCACTGGCCGCCGCAGGCATCCGCCTGCGTCAGAAAACCGTGGTTGTTTCCACCCATGCTGTTCCGGCCGAGGTTGCCTTCAAAAAGATTGTATTGCGATGGCTTGGACACTCCTCCGCTAGTGACTGGTTCTGACTCGATAAAATCGATGTGGCAGTTCGATGAATTGGAACCGCAATCGCTTTCGGTGCAGTCGTGAAAGGTGTTGTTGCGGTATACATTGTAGCTTCCGAAATGCGACACGCCGTCGCTTACATGCGAGATGTCGTTGTTTTCAATGAGGTGATGATCGCCGTTGATGGACATTCCCGAACAGACATTCGGCGACGTAGAAGTGGAGCAAGGGTAGGAGATCGTGTTGCCCTGGATAAAGCCGTGACCCGTGCCTGTAGTGTAGAAGGCTTCTCTAATTCCATCGCAAGCGTACATCGTGTTATTAGTTATATACCAATAGATCGCGTTGGCGCTGACGGAAACGCAGGCATTGCTGTTTGGAGATGATGGCCGCTGGATATTGAAGCCGATCACCTTAGTATAGGAATTGATGACGAACCCATAGACATAAACCGCGTCGCCGGTGTTCACAGTGAGGGTTCTGTAATTACCGGCGGTGCCGGCCGGGATTGTTACAACCTCGTTGTATGTTCCGGCATATACCACGCAGGTATCGCCCGCTGCGAGAGCGTTGGCACAAGCTTGAATGTTAGCGAAGTTGCCACCTCCCGCTTGCTTGACTGTGTAGGTAGCGGCTTCTGCCCGAAGGATTGGAAGAACCAGGCTCAAACAAGCCAAAAATCGTATCTTCATTTGCACTCTCCGAAGCAAATAACCGTTTAGGAGCGTGGGCACTTGATGCTTGTCCGACTGTAGTATCGTCATTCGGTCCATGATAATATGTGATCAGAATCACTTAGGTCGAAAACAGAATAATTTGGGAATCCCTGCATTGACCCTGTGGAGTTCGCAGCGCTATGGGAAGCGTCATGAGAAATTGCGCGTGAACTGGCAGGGTGACACTGGCCCAACGCAAAATCAGTGTCGACAGGGGAGGTCGAAAGCGTCGGGCTGCAGTATGAGGGCCGGGGGTGCGAGGTATCCTGGTGTGGTGACCGCCTCCAAGGCGTCTTGTCCGTTAACCAGGAAACGAGTTGGCGCCAAGTCCTAGAGTTGCTCAAAGATACAGCGTGGACGATGGGCCGCTGGGTCAGCTTGGCCCAAGGGAACGGGATTGGCACCCTGACGGAGGAGGAACGATCTGGTCTTGCGCAATGATTCAGCAACGAACAGATTCGCGGCATTGGCGAAGCGATGCGCAGCCAGTCGACCAGTCTAGGGCCAACAGAAAGTCGGGGCAGTGGAGATACCCTAGCGGCGAGGGAGAGGAACCAGTGGGATGCATGTCTGGGCACCACACGATGCCGGCAAGTTGTTCTAAAACTGTCAATTTCGTGTGCGGAACGCCTGGCCCCTGATCGCCAGAACCGGGTTACAGCATCCACTGCAGAGAAGTGCGTCAAATCCACGACTTGGAAAGCTCCTGAGCTTCCAGGGAAGGTCAGTCGGCAGGCGAATCGCTCCCTAGAAACTCATTTTTATTTCAATCCCGGAGGTTCCTCCGAGACCGTTCTTGGAAGTCCGGTCAGGCTGAGGTTCCGGAAAAGGCGCGGCCATTGACTCCAGTCCTGACGCCTCGCGCCCCTGTCTTTCCGGCGTAAGGTACAAAAAGGGGGAGGAAATGTCCAGAAATAAATACAAGCCATTTATTATCAATAAATTGCTGAGACAGTTTAATCGGCACGGACCAAAGTTGGAGCACCCGGAGCGTCCGAGGGTGGGGACTTTCTGTCAGGGCGCTCCGAGACGCCAGCGATAACGAGAAGCATCTCACCACGCAAAGATGACCTCCACGTCTCGGCTCGAAGCCAGAGTCACGCTGTCGCCAGACAATTGAGGTGAGCGGATTACACGATTGGTAGTCCTGAAAAACCCCTCAATAGGGACCTTCTTCCCCAATGCTGCGTCTGATATCGCAGATTCCAGCAACAGGTGCTTATTAACCTCCTCAGCGTTCGGCGGGAATCTGTTTGATGTCAAGAAATCTCCTCCAGCTTGAGGAAATAGCGCAATCAACGAGCATCGATGTTTCTCAGGCCCCTGGGGGGGTCAGGTCTGCTGTTGTAAGGATGAGCGCCGATGTCAGGAGCATCGCCGAACAGTACGACTCTGCCGTTGGAGTCTTTGTAAAGATAGACCGGATCTCCCGCTGAGCGGCTAATGGAATTGGCGAGCGTGATAGTATTTGTCGCGTAGTCAATCGAGGCAATCTTTACTGTAGATGAAGCGCCCACCCTTATCCAGTCCGCGTCTACTGTCCCTTTCCCGTCGGAAAAGTAA
>DASQID010000122.1:0-6029 GCA_035631775.1 Acidobacteriota bacterium | reverse complement strand
CTCAGAGCGTTAACGACCGAGACACCCACTCCATGGAGACCGCCCGAGACTTTATAGGAGTCGTTGTCGAACTTTCCCCCGGCATGAAGTACCGTCAGCACCACCTCCGCCGCCGACTTCTGGGCCTGCTCGTGAAAGTCGGTCGGAATGCCCCGCCCGTTGTCTACAACCGTGATGCTGTTGTCAATGTGGATCGTGACTTCAATCTTTGAACAAAAGCCGTTCAAGGCCTCGTCAACCGAGTTGTCCACAACCTCATAGATCAGGTGATGCAACCCATCTGCAGAGGTCGACCCTATGTACATGGCAGGGCGTAATCGGACTGCCTCGAGGCCTTCGAGTACCTTGATCTTATCTGCCCCGTAATCCTCTTCCGGAGGGTTTGCAGCGTTCGATTGCTGGTTGTCAGGGATCCCCGGGGTGGGGGTGTTTTCTTGCATGCCGGGCTTCCTGTCAGGAATTCCTTTTTCGATGACGCCGGAAAAGCGAATTGGGAAGTAATAACATGTTTATTTTCAATAACTTATTCAGTGCTCCGCAACCTCAAAATTATACCACATAAGGAGACGAAACCGGAGCAAATTCTAAGTAAATCGGCAGGGTATAACCTTTTCCTTTTCAGTGGTTTAAAAGTAGCCTTAGGCGGGTGGATGTGGGTCTGCGACCTTTTCTGCACTATCCTCAGGCTATCCGGAGGTCACCACGCCTTCGTTAACTTCAAAGCGGCGGATTGTTCCCGGCAGGGTCGGCACAAGAGCGCCCTTTGCGCTCGTCAGAAACGTCTGCGTGCGATCGGAAAGATGCCCGAGGAGGATTTTGAGTCGGCGGTCATCCAATTCGCCTTCGATGTCGTCGAAGAGGAATACCGGGAAGAAGCCCTGCTCCTTTCGATGAATCTCCATTTGTGCGAAGTAAAGCTCCAGCAGGCAGCTGCGCTGCTGCCCGGCGGATCCGTAATCGCCGAGCGAGCGGCCATCGGCGTAGAGCTTGAGGTCGTCCCGGTGCGGACCTACGGAAGTGAATCCGTTCCTAATGTCGGCAGCTCTAACTGAGAGAAGGCGTTCTCTGAAGATTCTTTCGATCTCCGTCGCGTTCTCTTCCGCGACGGTACTGAGATAGTGGATTTTCAGAGTTTCCGCGCCGAACAACCCACACTGCAACTCTTCTTTCAGACGCTGAACATAGCGCAGGCGGTTGAGTAGGATGCGTGCTCCGTCCCCGGAAAGTGTTTCATCCCAACTGTCCAGGAGGGCATCGTCATTGCGCCCCTGAGTTTCGCCCCGCTGAGAGAGGATCCTGTTTCTCTGTCTGACCGCCCTTCCGTACGAAGCAAGAAGTCGCAGGTGGCCAGGGAAGAGCGTGACCATTGCCCGGTCTAGGAAAGCTCTGCGTTCCCCTGGGCCACCCCGGACGATGCCCAGATGAGCGCTCGTAAAGGCAGTGACGTGGAAAAGTCCGACAAATTCGTCCACGGGAACCGTCTTGCCGTTGACAATGAGTCTCTTTGCGTCAGACGCGATTGACACCTGGAGGCTGCGTATCATACCTCCATGGGCCACAGATCCCTCGACGGCGCATTCGTTCTCTTCGTGCCGAATGCATTCCCTGGGTTTGGAGGTTCGAAAGCTCTTGCCATACCCGAGCAGATAGATGGCTTCGAGCAGGTTTGTCTTGCCATGCCCGTTGAGGCCGCAAAAGAGATTCATGCCGGCCGAGAGCTCAATTTCCTGCTGGCGCAGATTGCGGTAATTGTAGACGCGAAGCTTGAGTAGCTGCACGACTAGAATTTCATGGGCATGACAACGTAGCGGTAATCCAGATCACCAGTCCCGCCGGGCCGCAACATTCCCTGAGTTTCCGGATCTCTCACCGAGATTGAAACTGAATCCGTACCGCAGGCTCCAAGAAAGTCGAGCAGGTAAATCGGGTTGAAGCCGATCTCGAGGGCCGCCCCTTCGTATTCGACGGGAACGACCTCTCGGGCTTCGCCGGCCTCGGCGCTGCTGGCGGTCAATTCGAGGACACCGCTGCCGATAGCCAGGCGGATTGCCCGCAACTTTTCGTCGGACATGATTGCGGCGCGTCGGATCCCGTCGCCCAGCGCTCGTGTCGAGGCCACGATGGTCTTATCGTTATCTCGGGGGATGACCATCTCATAGTTGGGAAATTGACCGGCGAGAATGCGCGATACCAGCCTTTTCCCGCCAACACCAAAGAACAGGTGGTTCTCGTCGCGACTGAACTCGACAATCAAGTCCTGATCTCCAATGAGCTTTTGGATTTCTATCAGGGTCTTTCTCGGTATCAGAGCACGGATCTCAGAGTCGAGTCCCGCAACCTCCATTGCTTTTGCGACAAGCGCCAAGCGGTGCCCATCGGTGGCGACCATGCGGATTTCCTGAGGCATCAGCACCAGCAGCGCACCGTTCAGAGAGTACCTGGACTCCTCTTGCGTGATTGCGAACATGGTCCGCATGATCATGGAGCGCAGAACGTTCCCAGCGATAGTGACGGGGGACCCGGAACCTTCGGGAATCGAAGGAAAGTTCTCCTTGGGAAGACCGACTATTTTATAAAGAGAATTCCCGGATTTGAGCTCAACCCAGTCGTTCTCGAGGAGTATGCAGCTGATCTCAGCGTCCTCGGGAAGAAGCCTCACGATATCAAACAAACGTCTGGCCGACACTGTTGTCGTTCCCTGACCGCTGACCGACGCCGCGCAGCCACAGCAAATGCTGACGTCGAGATCGGTTGCGGTAATGTCCACCCGATCACTGCCGGCCTCGATCAGAATGTTCGAGAGTATGGGGATTGTGCTCTTCTTTTCGATTACACCCTGGACCAGATTCAACTCGCCCAACAGCGCGTTTCGCTTGACCGTGAATTCCATGAAGCCACACTCCTTGGAAAACAATTCGAGGGAAGTAAACGAAGATGCGATTATAGCAAAACGCACAGGATCCGTATGCCGTAAGTGAGTCTGCCTGTGCTTTTTCTAAACAATCATCTGATATCTATCCTAGAAGAAATAGTAGGGCCTGTGAATTTGTTGAAAAGCTGGCTAAAGGCTCTGAGGGGATGAGAACCGAGGAGGAAAAACGTCCATCATGCTTGTGGAGAAGAACTCCGATCTGTGGATTCCATCGCGACGCCAGGTATCCACAGGGAGGCCAAATGGATTCCCTGTGAAAATAGAGTATAAGACGCGTAGGGACAACAAATGACCTGTTGAAAACTGTGTGGACAGAGCAAAGAGGGCTGTTGCTGGCATGCAGATGCCAGCAGACGGTCTTCCGTCTTTTCTGCTGCCCGGCTGAAGGCGTCTGCCCACTTTTCGTGGATTTTTATTCCGTTTAGGCTGCCGGGGTTTTTCTTCGGAAACTGGCAGTCCTTACCCAAGGTTGTGGATGATCTTATTGACGGCGGCTGAGAGGTCGGGATTATGCTGGAGCACTGATTCTATTTTACGGATGGAATGAAGGACTGTGGTGTGGTGTTTTCCGCCGAAATCCTTGCCAATCTGAGGCAGGGACAGGCGAGTTGTTTTCTTGCATACGAACATGGCGATCTGGCGCGGCTCGACAATCTGGCGCGCATTGTTTTTCGTCTTGAGTTGATTGGGCTTGAGGCCGAAGTACTCCGCTACCGCGCGCATGACCATTTCCGAGGTGACATTGCGCGCCTCTTCGGTGACGATGTTCTTGAGAACCTCCTTGGTATAGGGCAAATCTATTTCAGAAAAATCCAGACCATCCAGTGACGCACGGGCGCTCAACCGGATCAGAGCGCCTTCCAGTTCACGAACATTCGAGCGGACACCCTTGGCGATATAGAGTGAGACGGCATCCGGCAGCGAGGGAAAGAGGGCCTCTGCCTTTCTCTTCAGAATCGCGAGCTTTGTCTCCAGGTCGGGTGGCTGAATATCCGCGATCAGGCCCCACTCGAACCTGGAGTGCAGCCTTTCCTCCAGTGTCGGGATCTCTTTCGGCGGGCAGTCGCTGGTGATAACGATTTGTTTCTGAGCATCGTAAAGGGCGTTAAAAGTGTGGAAGAACTCCTCCTGGGTTCGCTCCTTGCCGGCGATGAACTGGATGTCGTCCATCAAGAGGACGTCGATGTTGCGATACTTTTCGCGAAACTGCATGGTTCGATCGTAACGAATGGAATTTACCAACTCGTTCATGAACTGCTCCGTCGACATGTAGCTGAGACGGAGGCGGCTGTTCCTCTTCAGGATGGCATGCCCGATGGCGTGCATGAGGTGGGTCTTGCCGAGCCCCACACCGCCGTACAGGTACAGCGGGTTGTAGGCTTTTGCGGGCTGCTCGGCCACTGCCAGAGAAGCAGCCTGGGCGAATTGGTTGCTGGCACCCACAACGAAGCTTGCGAAGGTGTACCTGGAATTCAGCATCGGACTTGAGGCGGGATTAGGGCAATCGGCAGCGACGGACGCGCGTTCGGCGTGAGGGGGATCGAGAGAAACATCGAAGCTCAGAGCATCTCCCAGAACTTCGGCGATAGCTTCCTGAAGGACTGGTCCATAGTTACCGAGGAGGCACGTCCTGAAGTTCTCGCTGGGAACGGTGAGCCGAAGGGTTTTGCCGTCGTGGCCTTTGAAAGAGATTGGTCTGAACCAAGTCTCAAAGCACTGAGGCGTAACGCGTTTTCCGACGGAAGCAAGTACCTGAGCCCAGACATCCATAGCAGCATTCGAACGGCGAAGCCAACTGAGCACGAATACCCGGCCAGGCTCCGGAGGGGGACTGAGCCCACAGTTATCCACAGCGTTTTCCACACCTGTGGAAAAACGGACGAACACACTCGAACAGCTGTAGGATTTCTCCCCAACTGTCCCCAAGCACCGTGACTTTGGGGATTTCAAGTGGCCATCTTCCAGGGATGGCGCGAAGCAAATTTTCTCAACAACGCGCGTGAAAGTAACACAGGGGTTAGGCTCATGCAACTAAAAAAGATGATCTTGTCTCCGCGTCGATGATTGGCTGGAGACTCAGGACTGGCGCGGCTTTTGGACGACAGGGTGCGGCAAATGGCAGTTACCATGCGGGGATGCGGCCGCGCCGAAAAGATGACAGATGAGGATCGGATTTGGATAGGAAATTTGTTATAAAAGAGCGAAGATCCGGCCAAGATCCCGTTAAGCACGGCACCCAGAGCGTCGCTGGCGACCACCCAGGCCGGACGGGCCGGCCGATGTCTTGGCGAGGGGAGAATCCGGGGAAGTAACGAACATACACATAACTGGCCCAGGCGGGTTGTCGGCTATTCCGACTTTGAAAAATACGGCCGCAATCTTTCGAAGGTCTTAGGCAGTTCCTCAGGCAGGATGCGGGTCTCGGCCACCACGGAAACAAAATTCGAATCGCCCGTCCAGCGGGGTAACACGTGCATGTGCAGATGATGATCGACCCCTGCTCCGGCTGCCCTGCCCAGATTGAAACCCATGTTGAATCCCTCGGGCTTATATTCCGCGCGCAGAGACAGCTCACACAAGCGCGCGGTCTCGATGAACTCGTGAAGTTCCTCGCTGCTTGCCTCGCCGAGGAAGGACAGATGGCGGTTGGCCACCAGGAGGATGTGGCCGGCGGTATAA
Organism: Acidobacteriota bacterium; assembly: GCA_035631775.1. Taxonomy (GTDB): domain Bacteria; phylum Acidobacteriota; class UBA6911; order UBA6911; family UBA6911; genus DASQID01. The sequence continues at coordinate 418 of DASQID010000122.1, read as the reverse complement.
GGAAACAGGTTCAATATCGCGAACAGAGTCTTCCCGCGGTAGAGAACAAGATTCTCGCGGTCGCAGTTCTCCGACACGATCCTGCAGAAGACACATCCCGTGTCGGACTGAGCAACCTTGCTGATGTAGTCGAAACGCCAGGGGGTCCAGAGCCGGTCCATTACACGTTGATGAGATCCTTGATCTCCTTGCCGGGTTTGAAATAGGGAACTTTCTTTGCTGGCACGCTCACACCGCTTCCGGTCTTCGGATTCCGACCCTGGCGTGAGGAGCGATTGCGAATGCGGAAGGACCCGAAGCCCCGGAGCTCGATCTTTTCACCGCGCTGCAGGGACTCGGTGATGCTGTCGAGGACCGTCTGGACGATGACCTCGGCATCCTTCTTGGTCAAATCAGATGCACTGGCCACTTCCTCCAC
>DASQID010000121.1:0-6735 GCA_035631775.1 Acidobacteriota bacterium | reverse complement strand
CCCCCCCCCCCCCCGCGTCCCGGGGGTATGATGACCCCCCGCATGAATCCCCACGGTACCAGAATGTGATTTTATTTCTGCGCGAGCCGTTAGTCCCGAATCTGTTCTTGGCTATTGCGTCCCCGTATCGCCGGGGTATATTGAATGCGTGGCGACACTGCCGGCCATACAAGTTCATAATTTGCGGAAAACCTACCTGGTGAGCGAGCGCGAAACGGGCGCGAGGGCCGCACTCAAGAACCTCTTGCACCGTCGGAAGACGGAGATACCCGCAGTGGATGGAATCTCCTTCGACCTCGCTCCGGGTGAGATCGTGGGCTTCCTAGGTCCCAATGGTGCCGGCAAGACAACGACGCTTAAGATGCTTTCGGGCCTGCTGCACCCCACGGCCGGGGAACTGGCGGTGCTCGGGCATGTTCCCTCAAAGCGGGAAAAAGCACTGCTGCGCCAGATTACACTGGTCATGGGTCAGCGAAATCAGCTCATTTGGGACATTCCTGCCGCCGACTCGTTCGAGCTCAACCGTGCCATATATCGCATCCAGCCCGCCGAATACCGCCGCACTCTCGACGAGCTGACCTCACTCCTGGAACTCGATCCTTTGCTGCGCAAGCCTGTACGCAACCTCTCGCTGGGTGAGAGGATGAAGTGTGAAATCGCTGGGGCACTCCTACATCGCCCTCAGGTGGTGTTCCTGGATGAGCCGACCATCGGACTGGACGTGACGATGCAGCGGCGCATTCGTTCCTTCATCGCGGAGTACAATCAGCGCTATGGAGCAACGGTGTTGCTGACCAGCCACTACATGGCGGACGTCGAGGTGCTGTGCCGCCGCGTGATCGTCATCCATCACGGCAGACTTCTGTTCGACGGCGAATTGTCCAGCCTGATAAAGCGGTTTACAGCTCACAAGACCATCATGATTCAGCTGGAGGATTGCGATGCCGATTTGACCCCCTACGGCGAGGTTTTGTCGTGCACGGACGGCCACGTGGCCCTGCGCGTGCCCAAGGCGGAAACCGCGCGCGTCACCGAGCGCCTATTGGCGGATCTGCCCGTGATGGACCTGACCGTGGAGGACCCACCGATCGAGGAGGTGATCGAGCAGGTGTTCGCACAGGAGGCTCCATGAGTGGCCTAGTTGACATGTACACCCAACAATTCAAGACGACGCTCGCCTACCAGCTGCAATACCGCGCAGCGCTTTTCATCTGGCTGATCGGGCAGATACTGGAGCCCCTTGTTTTTCTCGTGGTGTGGTCGGCGGTCTCCCACTCAAATGGAGGTGGAACCGGAGGATTCACTGAGGAAGGATTTGCGGCATACTACATCGCACTGATGGTCGTGAATCACCTCACCTTTACCTGGATCATGTTCGAATACGAGTACCGGATTCGGCAGGGTACTCTGTCATTCGCACTGCTGCGGCCCGTGCACCCAATCCACTCGGACATCGCCGACAACATCTCTTACAAGCTCATCAGCCTACCTGCAATGCTGACAGTGGCGGCACTGCTGTCGGTGGCTTTCCGTCCCTCATTCCAATTCGCACCATGGGCCGTCATTGCGTTTGTCCCTGCGCTCGCAATGGCTTTCCTGGTGCGCTTCCTCCTAGAATGGACCCTAGCCCAGTCAGCTTTCTGGACTACTCGAGTGAACGCAGCGAACCAGGTCTATTTCGCCCTAGCCTTGTTCCTCTCCGGACAGGTCGCCCCGCTCTCGCTGTTGCCCGCTCCGATTCAGATTCTGGCAAGTGTCCTGCCCTTTCGCTGGATGATCAGCTTCCCGGTTGAGCTTCTTCTAGGGAGACTGACGCCGGTCCAGGCATTGAGAGGACTGGAAGCGCAGGCCGCCTGGCTTGTCCTAAGCGCGGTTTTACTCCGCGTTGTCTGGCGTGCGGGAATCAAAATCTACTCTGCGGTGGGAGCATGAGGTACCTGCGCCTTCTCTTTGTGTTTCTTCGCATTGGCGTGATGAGGGAACTGGCCTATCGGGGCAATTTTTTCGTGCAGCTGTTTGTGCTGCTTCTGGAACTCGCAACGGCGCTGGGCGGGCTGGCGATTGTCTTCGCACATACCGCAACCCTCGGCGGGTGGAGGCCCGATGAAGTCCTGGCGCTGGTGGGCATCTATTTCCTGATCGGCGGTGTCATCCGCCTGCTGATCCAGCCGAGCATGGAGCGGCTCATCGAGGGGGTACGCGAAGGGACACTCGACTTCACACTCACCAAGCCGGAGGACGCACAGCTTTTGGTCAGCCTCCAGCGCGTGGAGATCTGGAGCCTGACGGACATCCTACTCGGCTTCTGCGTGGTGTCAGTGGCACTCGTGCGGCTGGGAGACGGCTTGCAGGCTTCGCATGTCGCGGCATTCGCAGTGGCGCTTCCCGCGGGAGTGGTCATCGTTTACAGTTTCTGGCTGTTCCTTGCAACGCTGTCGTTCTGGTTTGTCCGAGTGGAAAACATTCTCGTAATCTTCCAGAGCATGTACGAGGCAGGGCGCTGGCCCGTGAGTCTATATCCCGCTTGGCTTCGTTTCGCCCTTACATTCCTGGTACCTATCGCATTCGCCACCACGGTACCCGCACAGGCTTTGGCGGGCCACATGACGCGGCAGGTGCTTCTGGGAACAGTGGCTCTCGCGATCGCGTTATTTGTTGGGTCACGGCTCTTCTGGCGTGCAGGCATCCGCCGGTACTCCGGAGCCTCAGCCTGAGAAGTTTGCCCTTCTTTGATGCTCGCGGTTCCCTCATTTCCATTATGATCACAAACCAAAATCGCATAAATATTATGATGGATTAACCTGGACAGCCGCGGACCAATCATCGCCGTCTTCATCGGGAACTACTAGATCTTATTTAGTTTAATTACATGCTGGGACGACCTCCCATTCTTGGGTACTCAAGTTGCTCTACAAGTTCTTGCGGTTCGGGTGTGCCTTCTTCGGGCGAGAATCGAATTCTCTGACTAAGCCGGCTTCCCTGCCCCGGCACAGTATCACGCCGGCATGATAGCGAGACGGGCTCGAGCGTGAGCGTATCCACATAAGCAATCAATGACCTTCAGCTCGGGGGATGGGGAGTGCTCCGAGCGCCCTTAACTGAGTGTTTAAACCATGGCTCAGCGGGCGAAGCAATCTGTTCCGGTTCCTGCGCTGGTCGACGAATCGGTCGGGGGCAATAATAAGTTAAGTATCACCGCTTTTCAGATGGGAGGTGGGGTTGTGCGCACGATGAGATTGTTTGCACTGCTTCTGGTTTCGTTGCCAGCTTTCGGCCAGAGCAATTACGCCGTCCTCAGCGGCACCATTCTCGACCCGGATCAGCGGGTGCTGGCGGGTGCTGTTGTGCAACTTACGTCGCTCAGCACGCACACGGAACGCCGAGTCCCCAGCAACGAGAAAGGGATCTTTCAGATTCCCGCTTTGTTGCCCGGCGACTACGAGCTCAGTGTGGACGCGCCCGGGTTTGCGAAATTTACGGAAGCCGTGCGTCTCGAGGTCGGCCAGCAGTTGACGCTGAACATCGCTCTTAAGCTCGGTTCGGTCAGCAATACTGTGGAGGTAAACGCAGGCAATGTCGATACGCTGCGCACGGCGGACGCTGCCGTGGGCGAAGTCGTTGAGCCCACATCGATCGGCAACCTGCCGCTCAATGGGCGCATGTTAATCGACCTGGTGCTCACGGTTCCGGGGGCACACCTGAGTCACGGCGCACAGGCCGGTGATATGAATCCGCTCTATTGGCGGCCAGGGCAACGATCGGCGGTGAGCGTCGGCGGCAGCAGGCCGAACGGGAATTTCTACCTCCTTGACGGCACAACCGACACGGATCCGACGTTCAATACGCTCAACCTAAGCCCATCCCCCGACGCCGTTCAGGAATTCAAAGTTGAGACCGGCAGCTACTCCGCGGAGATGGGTGGAGCAGGCGGCGGGCAGATCAACATCGTTACCCGGACAGGCTCGAACCGGTTTCACGGAACTGCTTATGAGTTCCTGCGGAACGGGGCCCTGGACGCCTATTCGTTCAATTCGATGGGTTCTTCGAAGTTTCTCGTGCAGAACAATTTTGGCGCATCTCTCGGCGGTCCAATCATCCACAACAAGACGTTCTTCTTCCTCAACTATGAAGGCTTGAGGCGTTCGGCGGCAGATACCATGGTCGACACGGTGCCGACCATGGCGGAGGCCACGGGAGATTTCAGCATGAGTGGGACGACCATCTACAATCCCTTCAGCTCCCATGCCAACCTGAACTTCAATCCGGCGAAGCCGGTAAGCCCGAGCAATCCTCAGGTCATTCGCGATCCCTTTCCCGGCAATGTAATTCCCAAGAACCTCATCAATCCGGCAGCGGCATTATTCCTCAGCAAGTATGTGCCCACTCCAGCCATGGGCATGGGAGCGAACGGCTGCGGCATGACGATGATGGGCACACCGACCGTGGTAGGAGCAGGCGTCGACTGCAACAATTACCTGGACGAGCGGAACGAACATCACATCACGGATCAAGGTACCATCCGCATCGATCACACGTTGTCGCACGGGGATGCCCTTACCGCACGGTATACGTTGGGTGGTGAAAACGGCTTCATGCCGCAGAACCTCCCAGGATTCGGCGCCTTCCACGACAACTTTTCCCATCACGGCAGCATCGCCTGGAACCGTACCATCAGCCCCAGAATGGTGAACACCGCGGCCGTCACGATCTCGCGCCTTTCGATGCTGCGGTCTTCAGAAAACAGCGACAGCAATGACATCGTCTCCGAACTCGGAATCAAGGGAGTCGGTTACGGCGGCAAAGGAGCATATGGGGCGCCCTATTTCAATGTGCAGGGCTTCTCCCCGATGGGTGACTCCTTTGCGGCAACGCCCATGCACGCCTGGGACACCATCCTGGAAGGCCGGGACGTATTGAGCTGGCAGCATGGACGGCACAGCCTCACTTTCGGCGGCAGTTACCGCCGCTTTATCTGGCCGATGTGGGGATTCTTTCAGAACCGCGGCTATTACCAGTTCACCAACGGATATACGACCCAGACAGCTACAAACGATGGAACCGGTTCGGCCCTGGCCAGTTTTCTGCTTGGCCTGCCGGCAGTAAAGCAGCGTCAGGCCGGCATCCCCCAGATGCAGCTTCGGCAATGGTACGCCGATGCTTTCGTGCAAGACAGCTTCAAGCTCGCACGCAATACAACCGTCGAAATGGGTTTGCGCTATGAATACATGAAGCCGCTGACCGACATACGGTATACCAATACCAATCTCACCTTCCGGAATGGACAGCCCTTCGTCTTTGTGGGCGGGCAGCTAGGATATCCTTCGGGACTGGCGAATGCGAACACGCTGAACTTCGCGCCCCGATTCGGAATCTCACAGAACATCCCGGGCCTCGGGGCGGTACTCCATGGAGCTTATGGAATCTTTTACACGCCAGTCGATATGAATACGTGGTGCAATCAGCGCCATAACGTCCCTTATGTCTTCCCGGAGACACAGCAGGCAGACAACTTCACCCCTCCGTCGTCGCTGATCGCTTCTCAGTTCAATTTCGGGCAGCCGGTGCTGGGCCAGACCGTTGTGAGCTTTGCCTCATACGATCCGAACGCCGCATCACAGTACATTCAGCAATGGAGCTTCTCGGTTGACAAGAGCCTTGGGACTCAGACCTCGCTTGAACTCGGGTACCTCGGCTCGCACGGCCTGCACCTGCAGCGCGCACATCTGATCAATAACACCCCGCCAGGCCCGGGACCGCTGGGGCCGCGACGTCCATTCAAAACCCTCAGCTTCCTGCCGGGTACCGTTTTTCCGGCAGGGATTGACATCCTGAGTACTACTTTCCCGGTGAGCGGAATCAATCTCCTCGAGAATACGGCTCAGAGCTGGTATGACGCCGGATACGTCAACGTTCGTCGCCGCTATGCCCGCGGTTTCACCATGCTGGCCAATTACACCTGGTCCAAGAACCTCAGCGACGCTCCAGACTTTCGATCACCTATGTTTGAGGCAGCGATACCGCAGAACAACAGCAATCTGGATGCGGAAAAGGGTCCTGCTTGCGACGTGCGCCATCGCTTTGCCCTTAGCGCAGTCTATGACATTCCAGGGCTGAGTCTGTCGAACTCGCTGAGCACCGGCCTCTCCCGCGCACTGCATGCGGTCACCGCCAACTGGCACCTCTCTTCCGTCTATCAGATCCAGAGCGGCTTTCCACTCACCATTTCAGTGTTCGGCGACACGGCTAATGCAGGCACGCTGCTGGGCGAAAATCCGATTCGTGCGAGCATGACCGGACAGCCGGTGTTTGGGCCGGGCACCCAGACTGCAGGCAGCTGGTTCAATTCTGCTGCCTTTGCTGTGCCCGCGGCGTTCACGTTTGGGAATGCAGGGCGGAACTCAGTGTATGGCCCGGGGATGCAAGAGCTGGACTTGGCAATGGTCCGCGAGTTCAACCTGAGCGAAAACAGCAAATTCCAGTTCCGTGCCGAGTTTTTCAACGCGTTCAACCACACTAATCTCGGGACGCCCAACCGCTTCGTGAACACACCTCAGTTCGGCACGATTACTGAAGCGGCGTCACCCGGCCGACAGATCCAGTTTGGGGCCCGAGTTTCATTCTAGCCCGGTTGGCTCGAGAAGATCCGCGCCTCGGATTACCCGGTGCGTCATAGTTTGGCGTTTTTTCGTGCCTTCGCGCCTTAGCGGTGGCATTTCAAAAAGCCACCGCCAAGGC
>DASQID010000120.1:0-8209 GCA_035631775.1 Acidobacteriota bacterium | reverse complement strand
ATGCGCCTTCCCGCAAAGTCGACGCGAACAGGATTCTTCCCCTCGAAGAAGGAGTATCTCGATGGGCGGATGTCCACCGAGGAATCGACTACACGGTAAGTGCCAGCCGCCCCCTCAATGGGACCCGTGGCGTAGCCCACGCTTTGCAGGTAATTCACCAGCTGTGTGGGTGTCATTGAGTCCCCCACCGAGATGCGCCTGGGAGCCGCGAACACGCGCGAGGTCTGTTGATAGAGATGGCCCGCAAGGCGAGAGTCGATCAACAGGGAAAACCGGACATAGTAGTAGGTATAGAGACAGCAGAATACGAGGAGGACCGCGCTGAGACTTACCAGGACAGTCCGCCGTTTGTGTGGGACCCTGGAGCCCGGTTCGGGCAAGAGGCCAAGGGAGGTTAGGAAGCGCCTGAAACGCGAGAAAGCACTGGAAAGATCATTCCCTTTCAACACTTAAGAATTTAACCACAAAAAGCCGGTGATGGCTCTGAAAATCTGGAGTGCGTCTACCCCCAATAGCGATTACTTTGTCGAATAATCGCGCCTTGTAAGGGTATATTGGGCTGTTTAATGGATGTGCATATCTGCACGTCTCGCACTGGAAAGGCTCCCGAATATGAGCAAGATCAACCTCGAAAATGTCTGGAAACGGTTCGATTCCAAGGTCGCCGTTGCCGGAGTCTCGTTTGAAATTCCCCCGGGCAAGGTGTTCGGTCTGCTGGGGCCAAATGGCGCAGGCAAAACAACACTGATTCGAATGATGATGGACATCATCAAGCCCGACTCGGGCACGATCCTGTTCGACGGGCATGTCCTCACAACCAAAGACAAGGATCGCATCACCTACTTGCCCGAAGAGCGGGGGCTCTATCGAAAGGAAAAGGTCCGTGATGTCCTGGAGTATTTCGGAGAGTTGAAGGGGTTGTCCCGGCAGAATTCCCGAGCCAGGACAATCGAATACCTCACGAAACTGGATATGATCGAGGTCCACCAGAAAAAAATCGAAGAGTTATCGAAGGGGAACCAACAGAAAATCCAAATTGCCGCGACACTGATCAGCGATCCTCAAGTCGTTATCCTTGACGAGCCATTTACAGGGTTGGATCCGTTGAATGTCCGGGTGACAAAGAGCCTCCTTGCGGAGGAAGGGAGGAAGGGTAAGACCGTACTTTTTTCCACGCACCAGATGAACCAGGTGGAGGAGCTTTGCGACGAACTGCTGATGATCAATCTGGGTAAGCAAGTTCTGTACGGCCGGTTGGAGGATATTCTCCAGCGCTATTCCGAACCGGCACTGCTTGTTGAATGCTCTCCGCTCGACGGCACCATCCCGGAGATCGAGCGTGTCACAATGGAGGGCAAGCTGCGGAAGATATACCCCAAGCCAGGAATAGCGCCGCATACGGTATTGAAGTCGATGATCGACAGGGGCATTCAGATCGAACGCTTTCAGAAGGCGTCCACGCCTCTGGAGGAGATCTTTATTAAAGTGGCCCAGGAGAGCAGCCGGGAGGCGGAACAATGAACAAGACCTTGATTGTGGCGCGACGCGAGTACCTGTCCACGGTCCGGCGGAGGGGATTTGTCATTGCAACGATCGGCATGCCCCTGTTTTTCGTGCTGCTGTACGGCATCATCGGCATTGTCACTTATTTCACCGTGAGGCAGGAACAGGAAAAAGCGGAAACCGTGGGGATCGTGGATGAAGGAGGGTTGATCAAGTCCGACCTGCTTGCCAAACTCGCCGGCTCCGACGTGGAAAACACCATGGAAGAACAAGTGAAGACCATGCTGCAAAATCGCGGTGGGCAGCAATTGAAGAAGCTCGCGGGTAGAATCCAACTCAAGACATTCAAGAGCCGGGAAGACGCGACTGCGGCTCTCGTCATGAAGCAGATTCGCTGCTATTACATAATCCCATCTGATTTTCTGCGCACGGGCGTCATAAGGCTGGAGATCAAGAAGGGCGGCTTGATGTCCGATAATGAGCCGGGTTGGAATAGTGTCCGCCGACTCGTGGTGGCCAGTCTGGTGGACGGAAAGCTGGACGAAGCGCTCGCACTCCGGGTTTCGATACCTCCGAAGCTCGACTCCGAGATAGTCTCCGACACAGGGCAGCCCGACAAAGGCGGAAAATTCAGTCAGATCTCGGGCTTTGCCGTGCCCTACGCCTTCATGCTCTTCTTTATGATGGCGATAATGGGATCGGGCGGATATCTGCTGCAGGGCGTGGCAGAAGAGAAGGAAAATCGGGTGATCGAGATTCTGCTGTCGTCGGTGACGACCGACCAGCTGCTGGCAGGGAAGGTCATCGGATTGTGCGGAGCCGGGCTGACGCAGATCGCCGCCTGGATCAGCATAATCGTAGCGCCTGCGGCATTGGTGTTTCCCTTCCTGGATCTGCGCTGGAGTCAGCTCGTTGTTGCCGTCATTTTCTTCCTGCTGGGATTCCTGTTATTTGGCACCTTGATGGGAGGAACAGGCGCGCTGGGCAACAATCTCAAAGAGAGCCAGCAGTCGTCGATCGTCTGGACAATGTCATCCATAATCCCGGTGTTTTTCGTGCACATACTCCTGTCCGAACCCAATGGCACCTTCGCGCGCGTGTTGTCCTATATCCCGCTCACCGCTCCCATCACGGTCATGCTGCGCGTGGGGGCGACCCGCGTGCCATGGTGGGATATAACGCTGTCGGCAGTGATCATCTTCGCGAGCCTCTTTGTTTTCGTTCGACTTGCCGCCAAGCTCTTTCGCATGGGGACGCTCATGTATGGGAAGAGGCCGACCCTGATGGAAATCATACGCTGGCTGAGGGCCTCCTAACCCGAAACACAACGAATCGTTTATAAGATCAGGCCCCGGGGCCAGAGCAAGTAGCCGGGGGACGCAGAAATTGACGATTGACGATTGAAAAACCTGCCGGACGTAAATCATCAATCATAAATCCTCACGCCCGGGGCTATCGGCGGGCGCTCCTTCTGGGGTGCTCTCTAAGCGACAACACCAGCGCAAATCGCTTGCCAGGAGATCCCGGTTTGCCTAAAGTGAGCTGATGTCCCAGTTTCCAATAATCTATACACTGTTCGGATTGATATTCGGCAGTTTCTTGAACGTATGCATTTACCGGATCCCGCGTCGCGAATCGATCGTTTTCCCGGGATCCCACTGCCCGCATTGCGATCAGCCCATACGGCCCATTGACAACGTTCCTCTTCTCTCTTACCTGTGGTTGATGGGCAAATGCCGTTCGTGCGGCAAGCCGATTTCACCTCAGTACCCCCTGGTTGAGCTGCTGACCGCTCTCTGCTTTTTTTTCTGCGCAGAAAGGTGGGATGTCGCGTCCCCCACCTTCTTGAATTCGGCTTTCCTTGCAGTCGTCACCGTCCTGGTGTTCATCGATTTCCACCACCAGATACTCCCCAACATCCTGACTTTGCCGGGTACGCTGCTCGGCATTCTCCTGTGCCCGCTTCAGGATTCAAGCCTCTTCCGGGACACGCTGACCATGAATCTTGCTTCCCTTCTCTCTCCGGACAACGCAGACCGCCTGCTCCCATGGGTCGGATCGATTTTCGGAGCCGGGATTGGCGCCGGGATGCTCTGGCTTGTGGAGACCGCCTATCGTCTGGTACGCAAGAGGCAGGGGCTTGGCATGGGGGACGTGAAGATGATGGCAATGATAGGCGCTTTCCTGGGCTGGCGCCTGGTTCTCCTGACGGTCTTCGCGGGTTCATTTCTGGGAAGCATTGTCGGAATACTGCTCATTTGCTTCCGAGGAAAGAACCTCCAGACCAAGCTCCCCTTCGGTACATTCCTCGGGATCGGCGCTGCACTAGCCCTATTCTATGGGCTGGCATTTGTCTCCTGGTACGTGGGCCCGCGCTAGTCTGCACCAATTTGCATTTGTCACGAGCAACGAATCGAATGCGCGATTTTCGCAAGTGGATCAGGGCTCTGCCGATCCGCCTTTCAGAGCCGCCATCGCCACGCTGGGGTTCATGGTTGGCAGGAGTCTGCCACCGCCAGAGATATTGAACTCCCGATACGCTCTACTGATCGGCAGCGATGTAGTGGGTGGTGACCAAAGACCAGTAATCCTGATAGAGACCCTGGTCATAATCCTTGAGAAACACCGAGATTCTTTCCAGTAGTGTGGTCAGTCGGTGGCCGCTGATCTTGGCCGGGTGCGGTTCCCGCATATTTGGAAAGGCGCGGATAAAAATGCTCTTATCCGTTATAGGCAGGCGGGCTACATTTTCAGCAAAGCCGTTGAAGACGCCGTTGTTAAATAAATACTGCTCGACATTGGAAGTGTAAAACGCCGACACCCAGTATCCGTTTCTCTTCAAATATTCCGCCACCCTGTCCAGGGCCTTTGTTCCCGCAAAATCTCCGACTACCGGGATGATGCGATTGTGCTCCTGCAGGTCCCTGATGAATTCGTAGTCGGATCGGCTGGCCAGGAAATTCCCCGGCCTTCCTCTGAGATCTTCTTGAAGAATGATCTCCCGCAGGGTCGGGAAGGATCCCCACGGATTGCCAGGCCAGCTGGGATTGCCCGCCCTGTATTGTATGTTCAGATTCTCGTCGTGGAAGGCCGTGTAGACATATCGCAAGGAAACCTTGTCCCGGTCCGACAGCGGAAAGGCAAAATCGTCCTCGATCGTCTTCTCGATCAACTCGAGATTCCGGCTGAACTCGATCGGGCTGCTGCTCGCCATCTCGAAATAATTGAGAGTCCGGTCGATTGGGGCGTCCGCCGGCAGATTCACACCGGCGGAAAGCGGTATGCTGAATAGATAGGCCAGGAATTTGGCTCGTGTATCAGCAAGGTGAAATATCGCTTTGTACATCAGGTGCTGAATCACCGCCTGTCTTCGGATGTCGACGATGAAGGCAACTCTCGGCCTGATCTTCGCGATATAGGTGAAGTTCTGCTCCGGTCCGACCCCGATGTAGGCTCCCCCCGTGCAACCCATGTCCCGCATCTTATCCAGAACATGGAGGTATGAAGTTTCGTTGGATACAAAGTTGTCGGAGCGGAAGAAACCATTCTCCTCCGAGAATTCCGTGACTATCCGGGAGAACTCGGCCGCCGGAATATGGTCAGACTGAACTTGTTCCCATTGCGCACCGTGGCGTGCATGTGTGGCCGGCTCAATGCCCAGTACCAGAGCGGTCGCCAGGACAAACGCCAACTGCCAAACAGGCACGCGTCTTCCGCGGAAGAGTCTGCCGAAGAGCCAAGCACTCCCCATCTCAGTTCCTCAATGATTCAATGTCATTCGCTGGACCAGCACCCGATTCTGTTACCGAAGTAACTCGTTGCAAAAATGGTGCATGATCGGAACTGACTCGTCAACTGCAATCAGGAGGGGAGTGATGCTGCGGCACAAAAGGTGATCGAGAAAGTTGCACGCTGGGCAATTGGAAGAGTCCTCTGACAATAAAATCTAATCTATTACATTATATTATATAGTGTAAACTACCTAGCAATAGACATAATCTGTAGGCGTACTCGAGTTCCCAAGCGCTCGTTGCGTCCAGTCGGCGAACCTCTGGAAAATCGGTGAGAGTCTCTGAATTCTCATCTGATCTGGTGCATTGCAGCAAGCTTCGCCGGGAATTCGGCGCCTGTCACTGACTTTTCTCAGGAGTCTTTCGACTTCCGCTGGATGAAGCTGAGTTCTGTTTCTTGCGATGCGCTGTCCAACTGCCCGAACCGCCGATGCTGAATTGCACCGACCCCTTCATCGCATCGTCGTCCACCTCACCGCTATACGTCACGCTGACCTGCTGCCCAAGAAATTTGAAGGTCACGATAATCTTGATGTTCTTTCTCTCAAGAGTGCCTTTCAAGCTCGTCTTGCCCAGCTTGACGATGTACGTGCCGGTAATCTTCTCTCCTTCCTGTGAGAGGGTGATTGTGGGAGTAGCGGATCCCGCGGCCGATTCCAGGGAAAGATCCCATGTGCCGCTCACATTGGCACCATCGGTTTGAGAGAGGAGCTTGGGGCGAGCCACTGCGATCAGGGGAATCAGTACAATCGAGTGAATCAATACTCTGGCTGTCACAGTCCGGCACTCCATAGTTGATGCCCTGCCGCCAGAGTCGCGCTCCCGCCAGCCGGCTAATTCTGTTTCGCCTCCTGCGCCGGCTTCAATTCGACTCTGCTGATAACGTGCTTCAGAAGTTCGCCTTTTTGGTACCAGGTCGGCTTCATCAGCGCCTTGCTGAACAGCTTTTCCGCTTGATCCCGATAAAAGGGGGAGTCGGGGTAGTCACTCTGCCCGATTGGGGGCTGCGTCCAGCTTTGAATGGGCTTTGTCAATATTACGACCTGTGTGGATGTCTGCCCCCTGTCGCCCCACCGCGTGTGATCAGGCTTGGGACGACCAAATCCGACCGCTCTCACCGTCGCCATCCCTTCCTCGGTCAGGCTGCCTCCTCCAACGGGCCAGGACTGGTCATCGCGGCCAACGCGAAAAACCTGGCCGTACGTCAGATCAAGGGTACCGAAATCGCTTCGCATCGCTCGCATACCTGCGGCGAGAGCTGACACCATCCCTTTCAGCTCATCGTCTGTCGGTCGCGTCGGAACCGCCTTGGGCCTAGCCAGGGCTGCCATGTAATCGGCGAGCCCGCGGACAAGGACTTGGTAGGAGTTGATGGTGGTGCTGCACGAGCGGCGCCAATAATAGTACTTCAGAGCCCCTTTGGAATCCGAATCGGAGCGGCCGTTCCACGTCACGATCTCACGAAGACCGGCCTGATAATCAGCGTCCGCCCCGTAGGTATCGCCAAATCTTTCGTCCGCCTGCTTCAATGCTTCCGACCACCGGTCATACTGATAGCAGTAAGTATCGAGCGCGATTGCACGCGCCTGTTCAGGGGTGACGGAAGTTGCCGACTGAAGGAGCTGGACTGCGCGCGCGGCGCGTTGGTGCGTTTGCCCGGACGGTTCGTTGAACAGGTAGCTCTTCCATTTATCCGGAGTCAAGGCCGAATCAACCATCATGACATCGGGCGGGATATTGCAGTTCTGCATGTACCCCTGTGCCGGATTTTCAATGGCCATGAGGTCACGAGCCGGATGAATGCCCAGCCATTCCGTCCTGCTGGTCGATCCGTCCACCGGCTTGGTGAAATCGAAGCCGTCGGGTCGAATCGGAACCCTGCCCGTACGCTGGTAATAGATATTTCCGGAGGTGTCGGCAACCATCACATTCTGCGGCATGATCTGATTGAGCTCGAGTCCTTTGCGGAAATCGCCGACGTTCCTGGCAATGTTGAAAAGGTAAAAGGCCTCACCGAACTGAACCTGGTCTGCGTAGGAGAGCTTTGCCAGGTAAGCTTCGTTATCTTTCCTGGACACCACAGGGCCGTTGTGGGAATCGTAAAAGGTGAGTTCCCTGGGCTTGGACTCCCCCTTCACCTGGATCGTCACCTTCCTCGGGCTCAAGGTTTTCCATCCCTCGTCGTACTTATATTGAAGCGGGTTGGCAGGATTGAGTGCCAGCTTATAGATATCCGCAGTATCGGGGCCGCCGGTAGTCATCGCCCATGCGACGTAGTCATTGTGGCCAAGTCCGACATACGGGCTGCCCGGAATCGTGAACCCCGATCCGTGCAACTCTCCGGCGTGGATCCGGAATTCCCAAAAGCGCTGGGCTCCCCACCAGGAAAGGTGAGGATCGATGATTAGAATAGGGGCTCTCACCGAAGTACGGCCGGGCGCGATGGCCATCTCGTTGGAACTTCGTGTGTCGGTACTGAAGTTTGGTGTGATCCCGCCTCTTCGCAGATCCACAAGGGCCTGACCCGCGGGCCAGCCCCACATGAACTGCCGCGAGTGTGCCACGGCCATGTACACGTCAACCTTGCGGTCACCCCACCACGACGGGATCTCGGCAGGGTGTGCGCTCATGTAATCGTTTATCCCGCGCACAAAAAAAGACAGGTGCCGGCGCACCTCAGGACGTATGCGGCCATAGTTTTTCTTGGCAATCTCGTAATGCTGCCAGAGCCGGGCCTGCAGATCATTCAGGAATTCCGCGGGTCCGAACGCGGAGGCCATCTCACCGGTGGCTCGCATGTAGTTCTTGAGCATTTCCTCAAGTCTGTCCTCCGCCTGGCAGTATCCCATGGCATAGAGTCCCGTTTCGGCAGTGGGGGCGTAAATGTGGGGTACTCCGTATTCGTCTCGGTAAAC
>DASQID010000119.1:0-4398 GCA_035631775.1 Acidobacteriota bacterium | reverse complement strand
AAGGAAGGCCCAAGGAAAACACTTCGCATTAAGGGCCTGGTTGTCATGGGAGGTGTCGAGATCCACAATTGAAAAAATGCATCCGATACTCGCAGGTAAGAGGAATCTGGCCCTGTATCTGGTTGCCTGGAGCCCGATCGCCGCGCTGCTGGCAGCACTCCTCGTCTATTCCGGCCACATCGGCTGGGGCGCGGCACTCGTCTTTGCCGCGCCCATGAGCGTAATCTATGCCTTCTTTTGTCTGGCAGGCTGGTATCTTTGCAGGGCATTCCCGCTCCAGCACTCTGGCCTGCCCAGGATTATAAGCATCCACGCGCTCGCAGCCCTGTTGTCCAGCTCCGTCTGGCTCCTTCTCGGAAAAGGTTGGACAACCACGATATCTTCTCTGCCCGCAATGTCAGATCTGAATCGCCGCTATGCTGATCAGGTTCCGATGCTCCTGGCAGTGGGCGTCCTGCTTTTCGTACTGGCCATAGCCGTTCATTACCTGATGGGTAGTTTTGAAGCTTCCCGCGAGGCGGAAAGGCGTACCCTCGAACTGCAGGTTCTTGCGCGCGAGGCAGAGTTGAAAGCGCTAAAGGCTCAGATCGATCCGCACTTCCTGTTCAATAGCCTCAACTCCATAAGCGCCCTGACAGGCATGGATCCTGCAAAAGCAAGGAAGATGTGCCTGCTCTTGGCAGACTTCTTGAGGAAGAGCTTGGCGTTGGGGGTCAAAACGCTGATACCGCTGGAAGAAGAAATTGCCCTCGCGTCGAGCTACCTCGCCGTGGAGCAGGTACGCCTGGGCTCGCGCCTGGGTGTGGAGAAGGAGATTGATGAAACAATCGGAGGCTGCAGGATCCCTCCCCTGTTGCTCCAACCGCTGGTGGAAAACGCCGTGCACCATGGCATAGCCAACCTCCTCGGGGGTGGCACAATCCGGATTTCAGGACAAAGGCGGGGCGAGAGATTGAACATATCCGTTGAGAACCCTGTCGATACGGATACGCCCACAGACAAGAAAGGCATCGGTCTGGATAACGTGCGGAATCGGCTGGCCACCTTCTACGGCTCCGAGGCGCGCCTTGACGTAAAAAGGTCCGAGCGGAGCTTCCGGGTCGAGATTTCATTGCCCATCAATTGACATCGATCGTGAGCCTGGCGCCACGACAGCTACGCATGGTTTTGAAAGGACTGTGAATTGAGCAAACTCACTGTTGTTATCGTCGACGACGAAGAGTTGGCCAGGGGTGTCTTGCGAGAGTATCTTTGCCAATACCCTGACCTGGAGATCGTAGCCGAGTGCTCCAACGGCTTCGATGCCGTCAAGGTTATCACTGAAAAAAAGCCCGACCTTCTTTTCCTCGATATCCAGATGCCCAAGCTCGACGGCTTTGAGGTCCTCGAACTCATCGGCCGGGAACTGGCCGTCGTTTTCGTCACCGCTTTCGACCAGTACGCGCTTCGGGCATTCGAAGTTCACGCTGTGGACTACTTGCTGAAGCCCTTCAGTGCAGAACGATTGGCTGAAGCACTCACCCGCGTGCGGGAGCGGCTCGGACACAAGGAATCCGCGAAATACTCGGAACTGATCGCGGAAACAAGAGGACGAGCCAAGCCTCTGGAAAGAGTCCTTGTTCGCGACGGTGCTCGGGTTCACGTCATCCCCGTCGGCAGAATCGATTACATCGAAGCCCAGGATGACTACGTCTGCTTCAAGTCAGGTGGAAAGGACTACCTGAAACAGGAAACTTTGGCGGATCTCGAGGAACTTCTGGACAAGCAGCGCTTCATCCGCATCCACCGCTCTTACATCCTGAACATCGAGCGGCTCGTCAAGCTCGAACTCTACGCCAAGGACAGTCGCGTCGCGATACTGACCGACGGCACGAAACTTCCCGTAAGCCGTTCCGGCTACGCCCAGCTTAAGCCATTGCTCTGAGGCGGCTTGCCCGCCCAACGCTTCTGGTCCTCGTAAGTTACCAGGGAAATCTCGATTGACGAATCGCCCCTTTGAGATCAGCCCACCCCCTCATTAAATCTTTACCCTTCGCCTCGTGGTATGCAAGGTCGAGGTAGAGCAGCATGAACATGCCGGAGGAAGACCGCTACAATTACAGCCGCACTTACCTCATGGCCCGCCTGGAGGTTATGCTCGGAGGCCTGACAGCGGAAGAGATCGTTTTCGGAGAAATGACAACCGGCGCCGAGAACGATCTCGTCGAGGCAACACGACTCGCCAAGCGCATGATCACACGCTGGGGGATGGGTGAACTCGGCCCTATTGCATTCAAGACCGATGAGGAACAACCATTCCTCGGCTACGAACTGGCTCAAGGGCGTGATTACAGCGAAAGCACTGCGGCTCGCGTAGACCAGGAAGTGCAGAAGTTGATCGCCGACCGGCACGAGGCGGCATTCCGGACGATCTCGAGCAAAAGGAAGCAGTTGGATCGGATGGTCGAAGAACTCCTGCAGAGAGAAACACTGGATCACGCAGAGTTGCTGCAGATCCTGGGCGCACGAGAAAAACCAATCCACGCTCCGGAGGCGAAGGAAACCGGTGTCAGGTCTTGAAAGTCTCATTTTGCCTGCTGGTGCCTTACCGGCGCCGTTTCAAGCGTGCGAAATGAAATTTTCAGGACCGGACACCGCCCTTTCACACATACTGCCCGGGAACCGCGTCGAACGCCTCTTTGCAGTCCTCGGAGCAAAAGTAATAGGTTCGGCCGCCGTACTCCGAGCTACCTACGGTGCTCTCGGCGTCCACCTCCATGCCGCAGACAGGATCAACGCGGCTTTCCGTAGTCTCTTCCTTATCGTCCATCACCCTGCTCCACGTCTCATTACTGCTTCTTGGCCTGCATCTTTTGCAGAAGGTCTTCCACTCCCGAACCTGTGGCGTTCGCCTGGCCTGCACCCGCCGGCATCGTCGGAGGCTGCCCTGATAGAGCCGCTATTTCCTGCTGCAACTTGGCCCGGTCGGGATAGTTGGGATTGGTCGCGAGCAAGTGCTCCCATGTCTTTTTGGCTTCGGCAGCATTGCTCTTCCCGTTCAGGTAGACAACTCCAAGATTGTAGAGGGTTTGCGCGTGGGACGGATCGGTGGCAAGCGCCTTTTGGAATTCCGCGATCGCCGGGTCCGCCTGACCCAGGTTCCAATAACTGGTTCCTCGGTCCGTACGAACGTCGGCATTTTTCGGATCGATGTCCAGTGCCTTTCCGTACCATTCTATGGCACCACGGTATCTCCCGTGATCATAGTAAAGATTGCCGAGTTGAATGAGGGCGTTGAGATCGCCCGGGTTCGATTGGACGGCGGCCCTGAGTGAGGCCTCGTTCTGAATAAAGGCGGCGTCCGGTGCAGATGCGGCCGCCGATCCGCCTGGCTGTGCGGCCTGCCTTCCGAAATAGTATCCAATTCCCAATCCGACTGCGAGGCATACAACCCCCACCGCCAAAATCACGAACGGAGATCCTTGGGGCGTGTGATGCACGACCGGCCTTGCCTGCTTGGGCATATTGGTCTTACTTCCTCCGCCAGTATTTTACAGCTTGGATCCCGCAAAGCAAATGCTGGGGATACCCGATAGTCCAGGATCGAATCCCTGAGGCCATCGCACTGTCTCGAGAGAGACT
Organism: Acidobacteriota bacterium; assembly: GCA_035631775.1. Taxonomy (GTDB): domain Bacteria; phylum Acidobacteriota; class UBA6911; order UBA6911; family UBA6911; genus DASQID01. Next base: position 777 of record DASQID010000119.1, on the reverse strand, counting down.
TCTTGAAAAGCGCGGCGGTTTTGGAGCAGACTGCGCCCGTATTCATCGACTGGCCCGCAACCAGCCCTCACGGATTCGGGCACCAGCCTCGCACGATATACAAGGAGGGAACCGAGTGAGCGCAACGAATGGGACCACGCCGACGTCCGAGGCAAACACCTCGCTGGGTGCGCGCGTCGGCTATTATCGCTGGGTAATTTGTGCGCTGATATTCTTCGCAACAACCATCAACTACGTCGACCGTCAGGTATTTTCCATCCTAGCCCCCACGCTGGAAAAAGAGATCCACTGGAACGAGCAGCAGTATGGATACATCGTGGCCGTCTTTCAGTGGGCGTATGCGGCAGGCCTTCTCCTCGCCGGTTGGGTGATCGATAAAATCGGCACGCGCAGCGGTTATGCATGGTCCATTGTTGTCTGGAGCGTCGCGGCCATCAGTCATGCCCTGGCGAGCACGCCGTTGGGCTTCGGCATGGCGCGCGGGTTTCTTGGACTCGGGGAAGGCGGGAATTTCCCTACCGCCATCAAGACCATTGCCGAATGGTTCCCGAGAAAAGAACGCGCACTCGCCACGGGGATTTTTAACGGAGGCACCAACATCGGGGCCATCCTGGTGCCGCTCTTCGTCCCCTGGCTTACCTTGACCTATGGCTGGCGGGCGGCTTTCATTGTCACGGGAGCCATTGGATTCCTCTGGTTGTTTTTCTGGTTGCCGCTCTACCGCCCTCCGGAAGTGCACCCTCGACTGTCGAAGGTGGAATTGGCATACATTAGAAG
>DASQID010000118.1:0-4432 GCA_035631775.1 Acidobacteriota bacterium | reverse complement strand
CCGCACGGACCTCGCGCTCGGTGCCGCGCAACATCACGGCCACAGGATCAAAATTGCCGCAGATGGCCGGCCCTCCGTGCCGGTAAAGATCAGATGCCCTGCGCATGTCCACCATCCAGTCGATGTCAACAATATCGGCGCCGCTCTGTGCCATGGATGCCAGGATGTGCGTGGTATCGCCGCAGATGTGAAGGCGGGCGAGTGCTCCCATTTCATGGACCGTCGAAAAGATCCGGCGTTCATATGGGAGGGCGAACCTTTCGTACATTGGGGAGGATATTTGGGAGGCGATTGCATCGCCCAATCCTATGAGGTCCGCCCCAGCTTTCACCTGTTCTCTCGCAAAGGCAATTTCCACTTCGACGCATTTCTCCAGCAGTTCCTCTACCCATTCAGGACTGTCGTAGAGATCCGTCATCAGCGAAACATCACCCCGAAGCACATTTGCCTCGGCCAGGGCTCCTTCCACCCATCCCATGATGGGCACCTCTCCGCCCACTCTCTCTCGTAGGGCACGAATGGCTTCAAGCCGGTCGCTCATCCTTGCCCCGCTCGAAGGATCCGGAGTCCGAAGCCTCGAGATATCGCCCCGGTCGCCAAGAAGCGGTATCTGGCGCAGGGGCAACCCGTCAAACGGAAACTCAACCTCCAGCCCAAAATCCACGGCTTCCCGGTATGGATCCGAAATAGTCTGAACGATATCCAGTGAAAACGCTTCTCTCACGGAGAGGTTTGCTTCAACCAGGATCCTGTGGTTAAGGTAGTAGGACGATAGGGGTTGACCGATGTGGTGAACCGCGAAGGTCATTACGATGTCAAAATTCGGCGGGCGGTCTACTGGTTCGCCGCGAAGCCGTCTCCGAAGGCGCTCCACAGAGTTCATAAGCTCCCACCCTTCTGGATCGAGATCAGGTCCGACAGGGCCCCGGCCCTCTCACCTGACCCCAATTGGCGCCATCATTCTAGGCCGGGTCCCTAGTTCAACACACTAAAAACACGCTGTGCGGCCGGGGGGCAGCAAGTTCTGATAGCACCTGTGTCAAATCAGGTATACGATAAGGGATAAGGATCTTATCGATTGGGCGGAAGGCGACTCCCATGTGGCATTCTGGAGCGCATAGAAGCATTTCTGCTGCCAAAACCGAGAAATTCCAAGGAGGTGGATAGGACTGAGAATTGTCAGGGTATGTTTTCTTTTGGTGCTGGAGCTCAGGACTCGCGTTGGAAGGCAACCTGACGGCGCGAACGTTATTTCGCTCAAGTGAGCCGGAAAGGAGACAGAAATCATGTCAATTCCGAGGCACATCAGTGAATTTCTGGACTCTCAACACATTTGCTACCAACACTGCACGCATTCACTCGCCTATACCGCGCAGGGCATCGCGCACGCACAACATGTCAGCGGGAAGCATTTGGCCAAGGTTGTCATGATCGTTGCGGACGACAGTCTGACTATGGCTGTCGTGCCCGGAAATCATCGGGTCGATCTGCAGCGGTTGGGTGAACTGATGGCTGCAGGCTCCGTTCGGCTGGCCTCTGAAGAAGAATTCAAGGGCCTCTTTCCTGACTGTGAATTAGGTGCCATGCCGCCGCTCGGTAACCTGTACAAGCTTGACGTTTGGGTGGATGCGGCGCTGAAGGACCATCCTCACATCCTGTTCAACGCTGGCACCCACTCCGAGACTATCCTGATGGGCTTTGCCGATTTCGACCGCCTGGTTCAACCCAGGCTAGGGACTTTTAGTGTGCTCATGCACTGACGAGTGCCGGAGAGGGATGGAGGATAAAGCGCTTCTTCCACGATATTGCAGCCGCAACCGTAATCAGTTGCGCGGTCGTGGGAGGCTCAAATGTGTCTGACGAAATGTGGCAAGATATGAGTTAAGGAGGCAAGATGGTCATAGAAGCTCGGGCAAAGGAAGTGCTCCGAAACGAAAAGCGTGGCCGCGTCGGCAAAGCGTATCCGCGGCCGGAGAAATACCCCGCAAACACCAGATGTCCCAAGTGCCAACTGGTATTTCAGGACGGCGTCTGGAAGAGAGGGGGTCCCGAGAACAGACAACAGCTTCATTATCAGTTATGCCCTGCGTGCCTGCAGGTCCGTGACCGACAGGTGGGCGGTGTGATTCAGTTTGGAGGCAGCTTCATCGCAGGTCACAGGCAAGATCTTCTGAACCGGATCCGAAATCTCGAGAGGCGAGCCCTTCTGGAGCGGCCGCTCGAACGCATCATTGACATTAAGGAAGCAAGGAACAAGATCCTTGTGTCTGCTACGACCGAGCATCTCATCGCGAGGCTTGGGAAGGCGGTTCTCAGAGATTTCGGTGGGACGCTCGATCTCAGATACGCGCCGGAGGATAAGTACGCCACGGCCCGTTGGCACCGGGACGTGTAGTTGGATTCATGAGAGTAATCTTCCTAGTATTCTGGCGTCTTGGCGATGGCTCAAAAGAGAGTCACCGCCAAGACGCAAGGTGCCAGGAACCTCTAGAGGAGCGTCGGACACGCTCTATCGGCTCCAGACGCCTCACGGCACTGCCCCAAAAGCAATTCGGCGCACCCTTTGATATTGTCCGCGGTGATTCCACCTTCAGTTCAGTTGACGGCTCGATGTGGCAGGCAGGATTCGTCGGGCCGGGCAGGAGTAAACCCGATATACTGAGGCAGTGACACTTGGCTTGGGGCGAATCGTGATTCCCGGTGATACTACAAAAGAACAAGCAGGTCTGGAGGTGACAAGTCATTCAGAGAACGTGCCGGCATGCATGAGAGCGCTGATTCTGGATGGGATCGGATTCGACCATTTGCGCGTAGCCAGCATCCCGATCCCGGTGCCTGGCCCGAGGCAGATGCTGGCCAGAGTGGACGCCGCGGGCATCTGCACCTCGCTGATCAAGCTTGTGGAGCAGGGGCCTGATCACAAGCTCGTGCACGGATGGGACGCAAAGCGATATCCCTTGACTCTGGGGGATGAGGGAACGGTGACGCTTGTCAGCATAGGCGCGGAGTTGCGCGACCGTTATTCCGCCGGCGAGAGATTCGTGATTCAACCGGCGGTGGACCATCCGCCCATCAACAACCGGGAGCGATATCGTGACGGGGCGAGAGGAATCGAAAAGGTCTCGGTCGGTTACACCCTGGCCGGCCATCTCGCTGAGTACATTCTGGTTTGTGAAGAGATCCTGGCGGCCGGTTGTCTCCTCCCTGTGCCGGGCGACTCACTCCCCTTTGCACACGCCGCAATCAGCGAGCCCCTATCCTGCGTGATATCGGCGCAGGATCATCATGTTCACCTGATGCAGGAATCGCCGCTCTCCCCTCGACAGGTCAGCAAGGGCTTGAAACGCGACGGAGTGACCGTGATTGTAGGCGCAGGGGTCATGGGACGCATGCACGTTGACCTGGCCCTGAACTGGGGCCCACGCGCCATTGTGATCGCAGATTTGGTCCAGGAACGCCTGTCACAGGCGGCCCGACTCTTCGGCGAACGCGCGCGCAACCTGGGAATTGGATTGCATACGGTAGATCCCATGCAAGGCGATCTCAAGAGCCTTGTCGATAAACTAACGGACTATCGCGGTGCAGACGACGTAATAGTGGCCGTGGGTTCCCGCAAGGCAATCGAAGAGGCACAGACCCTGGCGGGAAGGGGAGCTGTCTTCAACCTTTTCGGGGGACTGAAGAAAGGGGAAGACGTAATAGATCTGGACAGCGGGATCGTGCACTACCGAGAAATCAACGTGACCGGGTCGAGCGGGGGCTCGCCCTGGGACATTGTCCGAACACTCGACCTGATCTCGTGCGGAAAGATCGATGCTGCGTCGCACATCACCCGTATCGGCGACCTTGAGCATGCAGTCGAATTCCTGCGCCTTATCCGGGCGCGGGAAATTGATGGCAAGGCGGTCGTTTACCCACACAAGCGAACGCGCGAGATCATTACTGTCGGATCCTGGACGCGGCAAAATGAGATCAATTTCCTGAAAGATGCCACGAACTTCACGAACTACCCAAGTGAATGAAGGCATAGATCCCTTCGTGAATTCGTACTATAAACCCGCAATTCCGTGTCCTCCTGGCAAGGAATTCCTTAAGCGAGAAAATGCATTCAGCAAGATCAAAGTTGACAGTTCGCAGTTCGCAGAGGGCGCTGATCGCCGGCAGGCTGCAAACCACTGCGAACAGCAAACTGCGAACGGCGAACCTGAAATCAGTGCAGTGATTATAGGGGTCATTGCGGCCTCCTGCTTGCGGCTATGCTGCACCGTGTAATTCGTGGCAGATTTCAGTGGGTGCCTTTGGATGAACTTGCCAGGGTTATCTGCACTTCTCCGTGGGGATTGGCGGCCACCTGGAGATGCTGCGGCCCTCTCTTGGAGTGTGCCGCCCCAGAAAATCGGCTTTCGATCGCAGGCGCAAGGAGTTTGAGGCG
>DASQID010000117.1:0-3189 GCA_035631775.1 Acidobacteriota bacterium | reverse complement strand
CAACTTCTGGAATTTCTATCGAAACGGCTGCTTGCCGAACGAAACTCGCGACTACGTAATGTCGATCTTCTCGGCGGCTTTAGTCGCCGAAAAACCGGAGCTCTTCAAGGTAAACATCGAACCCGTCATGGCGGACTGGTGAGAATATCGTGAACAGAGAGGCTTTCGGACAAGGCAAGTAGTGCCTCCCCGAGATCTCTTCCGCAGACGGATTCCCTTTGCGAGCAGGATGGGATATTATCTTGCGCGGCAAGCGGTTTGCATGCAGGGAATGAACAGATTGGTTGCTCAGGGCTGGCGCAAGAATAAACTCACATTATGTTGCAGCAGCGGGCGGGCGCCTGCTTCGTTGACTCTCCTCACATACGGTCCCGCGTATACCTCGTCGCTTGCGCCCTGCCTATGGGACAGAATGTGCAGTTGTTCTTGTGCAGCCATTGGGACCTGTCATTCATGTGATGGTCCTTGGGAACAGCGATGAAGACCTGTCCAATATGCAAACGCAATTGGGAGGACGAGTTCCGAGTCTGTCCGATCGATGGGCTGGCCCTCCAGGTCATCCCGGAATCGGATCCTTATCGCGGCAAATCCGTCGGACAAGTGCGAGTGGGCGACAAGATCACCGACGGTGAACTTGGGCCTGTTTACCGGGGAGAGGATCCTATTCGTGGCGTGGTGACTATTCAATTTGTCCCTCAAAGCCGATTGGCCAGTCCCGTGCTATTCGAGGCCTTCGAGGATGCGGTAAAGCTGGCCGCCAAGCTCGACCACCCCAATGTGATTCGAGTTTATCACCTGGAGCACGCGGCCGACGGCAGCGCGGCTGTCGTGAGCGAATTCGTTGACGGGGTCAGCCTCGAGGACTATCGCCGGAGCCAACCTTCGCTTGACGTCCAGCAGGCCTGCAGGATAATCAAGGAAGCAGCCGAAGGTGTCCTGGCGGCACACCGCCTGTCCATGCTTCACGGATCGCTCCACCCCTCGAGAATCCTTGTCAGTTCCAATGGCGCGGTCAAGGTGGGCGGATTCCACCGCAGCGGGTTGAGGGAGGATCCCTTTTCCGCTCCGGCAACATCGAATGCCTTGGTCTACCTGGCCCCGGAACGTACCGGCATCGTCCGGGATGTGACCATTCCTGATTACCGAGCCGACATCTACAGCTTGGGAGTGATCTTTTATGAGCTTCTGACCGGTAAGCTGCCCTATGAAGCCAAGTCGCTTCAGGATCTGGGCTCAGCCATGGATGTCAGCCCGGCACCGCCGAGTTTCAGCAATCCTCAGGTGACGCCCACCCTTTCAAGGGTTGTTGTCAGGGCGCTTTCCAAGTATCCGGGGGACCGCCACAAGTCAGTCGAAGAGTTTATTCGGGAACTCGAGGCCGCCCGCCAGCCCATGCGCGAGCCTGAGAGGGATATTCGCGTGGGCGGTTACGAATCCCCGCGGCCCCTGGATAGGCGCGACGATTCAGGTTTGTTTGGACCTGCCCCTCGGAGAAAGGAGTCGGCTGAAAGCCTGTGGCCCGAAGCTGCCCACGCCAAGCAGCAAGGAGACGGGAGCATATTCAGCTGGTTCAAAACGCGCGCAGGCGGGCGCTCCGAAAGCAGAGGCGTCGAACGCAGCAGTGCCGGCGGCGAGGATTCCTTCTTCTCACGAAAGCGCCGTCCTTCACGCGACGATGAGACAGAGGAACATACTGTTGTCGTCTCGTCGCGTAAGGCCTCAGGACAGCGGCGAAGCCTCATAGACTCCTTCACCTCAACGTTCGGCGATTTCCGGGACTCCACCGGGACGGACGCTCTTCCCCGGCGGCGATTCTCAAGCGGCGTCTACGTCCTGCTGGGCGTTGTCGGCGTCGTGGTGATAGTCGGGGTAGTCTCACTGTTGCTCATCTTTGGGCGATCTTCCACCGGAAGATTGTCGGTCGAGAGCATTCCATCAGGCGCGCGGGTCTTCCTGAACGACGAGCCTAAGGGTGAAACTCCACTCTCCACCGAGGTCAAGGCGGACATTTACCGGATCCGCATCCAGCTCGATGGTTATGAAACCAAATCGGATATGGTCGAGGTGACCAAAGAAGGCAGTCACAAAGAATATCAACTGATAAAGATCGAGCCGCTGGCTGTCCTTAAGCAGGTACAAACGCAAGAACAGTCCACGAACATCATCCCTCCCCCTCCCCAGGGGGATCACCCACCTAGATCGTCTCTCGACCCAGCTTTGAATAATGCCCTGCGGAGTCGTAATTTCTTCCCTCCTTCTGCCGGAAATGCATGGGATGTCTTGCAGGAGTGGCAGCAACGGGAGGGTTCAGCCCAGTCGGCTGGGCTGGAACAGGCCCGCCAACAATTCTGCCGGGAGGTGGTCGCGACAGGCAGCGATCTCCTCGAAAAAAGAGACGCCAATTCCGTCCGCAAACTGCTCGACCAGATCCGCAGCCACCAGCCAAGCCCCAACTGTGCAGCAGATCTACAGGCGCGTTATGACGCACAGATTTCCAAGTCACTCTCCGATCTCCGGATCAATCTCAGGGCGGCCATGGATCGCCAGAGCTATGTCACGCCCGAAGTCGATAACGCACTCAAATATGTCAGGCTCATCCTGGACGTGGATCCGCGAGATCCCGAGGCCAAAGCGTTGGAGAGTGATATCTATACCCGTGCTCTTGCCCAGGCGCGGGCGAGATCGGACGCGAAGGATCACCAGGAAGCGTTGAATATTCTCACCCAGCTGAAAAACAACTATTCAAATCCGCCGGGCGGTCTTGAGGCAATCAATCAGGGAATTGAAAGGGAGCGCCGGAAGCTGAGTCTCTTGGTGACGTTGAGGCAGCCGCTCAGCGTACAGGTGAAGCACGGACACTCGCTGCTTCGTCTCAGGCACCGCGAATGCACAGGCATTCTGCGTGTGGACGGCTTCACAATCGAATATCAGAGCACGGGCGAGCACTCCTTCAAATCGTCCTATGATCTGCTGAAAAGCGTTTCCTATAACAAGGGCAAGCTTCTGCTCGAGGGTGGGGCGATACCGGATGGAAAGATAGAATTAGAACAGGCGGAGAAAAACCCGAGCCCTTCGCTTGCAGAGATCTACGCTAAAATCGACGAATACAGAAAACTTCGGGTGGAATACCTGCGCCCCTGATCGGAGCCACCACCGGCGGAAAAAGTCGGGCTTGTGCGCCCCCGCGAG
>DASQID010000116.1:0-3516 GCA_035631775.1 Acidobacteriota bacterium | reverse complement strand
GTTCAAAATCATGAACGATATAACCGCCCTAAACGTAAAGGAAATCCTTCACGGGTTCACCGCTTTCCTGAAATTCATGGGCCACGCAGGATTCATTATCATGCTGGATGAGGCTGAGGCTATAACATCGCTGGCCAGGCTCGACAAGCGGGATCTGGCGAACGAGAATATCCGCAAGATCATCGACAACGACCGGGACACCGAAGGTTTCTATTTCGTCTTTGCTTCCACACCGACCTTTCTGAGCGGCGACGATGAACGCGGAGCGCAAACCTATGACGCGCTCTGGCGCAGGATCCGAAATCCGCTGCCTCTCAGAGGAACATCCCTGCACGCCGTGATCGTCGAACTTGCGAGCCTCAGCGAGGAAGAGTTCTACAAACTGGCGCTCCGCATAAAAGAGATCTTCGAGGTGTCCCAGGGGAGGAGTTCGGAAGTTGCCCCGGAGAATCTCCGAGTCCTCGCCTCCTACGTGCAAAAGCGCACCGACCAGCGCGTGGCCACGATGGTAAGAAGCACCGTGTCAGTCCTGCGAGACTCCCTGGACCCCGGCTTCGATTTCTCCAAGAACTATCAAATCATTGTGCAGGAAGTCTTGCAGGCGGAGGAGCGCGAAAGGGCGGGAGCGTAGCCGGTCACTATGAACAGATATGATCTGGACGGAATCGTCAAGGAAGCCAAGCGCAGGGGCTATTTCGCGGTGGAGGATTACCCCGGCTTGAAGCTTTCTCTCGATGAGTTTCAGGATCTCGGTAGGAAGCTGGGGAAGCTTCCGCACAAGAAGCCGGACGACCGCATCGAGAGGGCGAGATCGCTCCGGGCGGTGAATGCGCTGCGCACCGGAACGGTGGCGGCCGAGGGCGTTACCGCGTACTCCGTCGGGAGGGTTAAGCTCCTTGAGCGGTTCAGGAATGACCTCAATGAGGTGGCGAACAAGAGGTCGTTGGTGCGTTTCCTCAACGCGGATCTCGGCCAAGGAAAGACGCACGCCCTGAACTTGCTGAGGGAGTTCGCATTCGAGATGGATTTTCCCGTAAGTCTCGTTTCCCTGAGCCAGCATGGCTGCCCACTACACGATTTCGGGCTGGTCTACAACAAGGTCGTCTGGTGCATAACCACGAGGGAGGAACGCCAGAGACCGGCGCTGGAGAACATCTTTCATCGTTGGCTGGATATGGCCAGAAATCGTGGTGAGGAGCTGGCAGCCGAACTCGTCAGGAGGATACGCGGCAATGACAATGCCCTCCGGGAGGATGTCGTCAGCGCCCTCAGCGCGTACTGCACCGCATCAAGCATAGTATCTCCGGACAAGGCGCGGCAACAGCAGGTCCTCGAGTGGTTCTCTGCAAGTCGGGCCTATGTCTCGGAGCTTAGGAAATTGGGGATCCGAGGCCAGATACTCGACGACAATGCCGTTGAAATGCTGAGCATCCTTGCGGAGTTGTTCCGGAATCTGGGATATAAGGGAATGTGTATCCTGTTCGACGAGGCCGAGGCGATACACTCTTTTTCCAACTATTCGCAGCGCGACAAGGCCTATACAAACCTGCTCAAGCTCACCGAGGCCGCCGGACAGTTTCCTCACTGTTATTTTCTTTATGCCACAACGCCAAGCTTTTTCGATGCCTATGCGCACTACTGGCCGTTTGAGCGTAGGATCAATGCGAAGCACATTTACGAGCTTGAGCGATTATCGATTCCGGAATTGAAGGTCCTGGCCCAGAAGATCGTCGACATCTACTGCGCTGCATATGCCTGGACAAGGTCCGCGGATATCGGGTCCTCCCTTGGGAGGCTCGCCGACGCCGGTTCTGACAGCCGCATCGGAGATTTCGTGCGGGGCTGTATCTCATTCCTGGATGAAAAACGTGGCTGAGCAATCGGAATTCGACAGGTCGCTTGCCAGGGAACTCGGCCTGGAAATCCCCCATCAGAGCCGCTCCACGCTCGAGCGTGCGGAGCGCGCCTTCTTGAGCCAGCATTACGGTCAAAAGACCCAAATTCAGGAAAACGCTATCGATCCGATATTTCTCGGCCGGAATGCCCTGCTGGTTTCGCCCACTGCCAGTGGTAAGACCGAGGCTGCTCTGGTGCCAATAGCTGCGCGAATCCTCACAGGCGGCATGAAATCGCTCTGCATTTACATTTGTCCTACGAGAGCGCTTGCGAACGACCTCGAGCGACGGCTTGAGACTCCGTTAAAGCGGCTTGGGCTTGAGTTGGAGGTAAAGCACGGGGATCGCCACCTGCCACTTAATGCGGGGAGATTCGCTATTCTGCTCACGACGCCGGAATCGTTGGATGTATTATTGGGCAAAGGCTTGCGGTTTCTCACGGACGTTCGTCACGTTGTGATCGATGAGGCTCACCAAATCTACGGCCAGCCGCGCGGATACCATCTTCTCTTCTTGCTTGAAAGGCTCAAGGCAATGGGGCGGCAGCCCCTTCACCGCGTTGCTCTGTCCGCGACTGTGGAGACGCCGTCGAAGCTCGCCTCGTGGTTGAAAGGCAGTGATGCGGAGCTGCTGGCTTTCGGTTCGGAAGCGAAAAGGATTCTGAGCGCGCAGTTCCTCTTCCCGATGAGCCCCCATTCTCTCAGAAACTGGCTCTCAGGGATTCCTGCCAAGAAAATGCTGATCTTCGCGAACACGCGAAGGCGTTGCGAAGAAGTGTTTCTTGCGATCCAGAATACGACTCCTTACGAGGCCTACGTGCATTACTCCACGCTGGAGAAGATGGACAGGGAGTATGTGGAAAAGAGATTCAAAAAGGCGGCATTCGCCGTCTGCGTGGCCACAAGCACCATGGAACTCGGGATAGACATCGGTTCGGTCGATGCTGTTCTTCTCGCGGATCCGCCAAACAGCGTGGCGAGCTTCGTTCAACGGGTCGGTCGCGGAGGGAGGCGCGGGGAGTCCTGCCCCTGCTACCTCGCCCCGCGAGATGACAGGGAGCTGCTACGCTTTTGCGCGCTGTTGGCCCTTGCCCAGAAGGGCATGATTGAACCGATTGTCGAGGGATGCGCCCATAGCGTGCTGGTTCAACAGGTTTTCTCCTGTGTGGCGGCGAAAGATAACCATCGGGTCCTGCCGGAGGAAATCAAAAGCTTTTGCCAACCTTGGGCCGGATATCATCGCGCAGTCGATGCCATCCTGGAGAACCTCGTGGCAAAAAAGTACTTAGCGGCCGAGGCCGGCTGGCGTTCCCTTCGAATGGGGCCCAAGCTAGCCGAGCTTTACAATAAAAAGGGTATTTATAGCAACATCGCCGACAGCGACACGGGTGTCGCCGTATATGCCCAAGACCGCAAGCTCGGAACCCTGCCGCTGCCTCGAGACGTGAAAAAGGGAAATGTGATCCTTTTTGCGGGCAGATATTGGAGGATCGAGAGCATAAGGGACTCGTCCATACTGGTGTCCAAGACAGCCCAGGTTGCCGACCCTCTCGTGCCGCGCTGGGGCACGCGCGGCCTGAAAAGCAGCGATCTGGTGACGCGGCAAATGCGGAGCTTACTCC
>DASQID010000115.1:0-3839 GCA_035631775.1 Acidobacteriota bacterium | reverse complement strand
TCTCAGCAGCGTTTCCCGTTCCTCTTCCGCCCCCTGTTCCACTGCGCGACGTTCCAACTCCGCGTGCGCCTTCCGCAACTCCTCTTCGGCCCTCTTTCGCTCGCTGTCATCAAGGTAGATCGCCATGCCACCGGTGATCTCGACACCATTTTCTCGTATTGGCATTGTCCAGAGCCTTAGATTGATCACCCGCCCGTCTTTCCGCCGCCGGGTCACCTCAACATCCAGCAGTTGCCCGCCCTCCATGGTTGTGGCGATGTGGGCTTGAAGCTCGCTCTCCTTGCCTTCGGGGATGATGGGGAGGGAGTTGCCCAAAGCCTCTTCGGCGCTCCATCCAAACAGGGCAGTGGCGCCGGGATTCCACAATCGAACGATGCCGGAACGATCCAACGCAACCATGGCTAAGGGTGACGCTTCGATTATGGCTCGAAGAGTCTCCGCAGATCCATTTCCCGCGCGATTGGTGCTATGGTTCTCTGTCATACCTATGTGTCCTTGTATTAGAAGCCACGTCTCCGGCGCCGTCAAGCAGTTCGTCCCGGTGGTCCCGGTGGCTGGGGATTTGTGGAACCACGGAGACACGAAGATCACAGAGATCCGGGTCTCTGTGATCTTTACGGCTCTTTGGTTTGCTTTCTTGGTTGCGGCCTACTGACTGCCAGGCGGATCCAGGCAGCTTCAGAGGGCTGTGACCCCCTGGGGGTTAGCGGTAATTCCGGCGCCTAGGGCTTGGATTTCCGGACCTTCCAATTTTTCCTTTTCGAGCAGCAACTGGGCGCCTTTGTCGAGCATACTCTTCTTGGCTTTTAGAATCTCCAGCGCCCGGGCATACTCCCTAGTGATGATCGCGCTGATTTCTTCGTCGATTGCTTCTGCCGTCGTGTTGCTGTAATCAGCTGTCTCCTGCATTCCCACTTCAAGGAACTGTTCGCGCTTCTCATGTGCGAAGTACACCTGTCCCAATCGGTCGCTCATGCCATATTGCTTGATCATGCTCTTGGCGATATCGGTAGCCCTGGACAGGTCATTGTGGGCTCCAGTCGATATGTCTCCGAAGATGATTTCTTCCGCCGCTCTGCCCCCCAGGAGAGATGCAATCCTATTCAGAAGTTCGGTCTTCTTCATCAGGAAACGATCTTCAGTTGGGACCTGCATGGTATAGCCCAGGGCGGCAATGCCGCGAGGAATTATGGAGATCTTCTGAACCGGGTCCGTGCCCGGTAGAGACAGGGCCACGAGTGCATGGCCCATTTCATGATAAGCAACCACCTTCCGCTCTTCCGGATTAATCAGGCGGTTCTTTTTTTCGAGTCCGGCTACGACCCTCTCAACCGCCTCCTCGAATTCGGGCATCCCCACCACCTTCTTATTTCCCCTGACCGCGAGCAGCGCTGCTTCATTGACCAGGTTGGCGAGGTCGGCTCCTACCATGCCGGGCGTCATGCCCGCCAACTTCTCCACATCAAGGTCCGCGGCTGTCTTTATATTTTTCAGATGGACCTTCAGGATCTCTTTTCGCCCCGTCTTGTCCGGACGATCCACAAGGACGTGGCGATCGAACCGGCCGGGCCGCAGTAGGGCGGGATCCAGGATCTCAGGTCGGTTCGTTGCGGCCATGAGGATGACCCCTACCTTCGGGTCGAAACCATCCATTTCCACCAAGAGCTGATTGAGTGTCTGTTCCCGTTCATCGTGTCCCCCAAAGGTTCCGATGCCGCGGGCCTTTCCCAGAGCATCGAGTTCATCGATGAATATGATGCAAGGGGCCTTTTCCTTCGCCTGAACAAACAAGTCTCGCACGCGCGCGGCCCCCAGGCCCACGAACATTTCGACAAACTCCGATCCGGAGAGACTGAAGAAAGGAACCCCGCTTTCGCCGGCGACTGCCTTGGCCAGCAGGGTCTTTCCTGATCCCGGAGGACCGACCAGAAGGATACCCTTGGGTATCTTGCCCCCCAGTTCGGTAAATCTACCCGGGGTTTTCAGGAATTCGACGACTTCGACCAGCTCCTGCTTGGCTTCGTCCACGCCCGCGACGTCCTTGAAGGTGACGTTCAACTCATCCTGCATGTAAATCTTTGCTTTGTTCCGGCCGAGCGTCATGACGCCTGCCTGCTGGGCGCCCATTTTCCTTATGAAGAAGTACCAGATGCCGACGAACGGTAGGATGGAAAACACCCAAGATAGAAGGTTCTGGAGAAACTTCGATTCGGTTTCCCCTTTGAATACGACTTTGTACTGGTCAAGCAGTGCCGACAGGTCCGAGTCAACCCGGACGGTTTTGAATGATTTTGTCGCTGGAGGAGCGCCTTTCTCTCCGTCGACCTTCATCTTGCCTTCGATCTGATTCGCCGTGACCGCCACCTCAACGATTTTCCCACCCTTGAGGAGGTCGAGGAACTGACTGTACGGAATCACCTGCGTGGCCAGCATGGACGCAACGTAACTCTGGACAATCAGGACCCCCCACACGGCCAACAAGACATACCAGATTGAAAACTTATGCTGCTTTTCCATGATTCTTCTCCGATCTCCTTCCTGAGTACGTCATTTGATATGGCGACTCTCGTCGCCAACCGTGTCCTCAGTGTTGATATGCTTTCTCTAAAGCATCCCACGGTATCAACTTCTTCATCCTTTGCTTCTCTAATGCACGGTATGTGCCAACCGATCGCATTCACCGGGTCGCTCATGTTTTTCATGTGACATGCAGCTCAGGGTGATTCCAATCCGGAATCATCTGCTGTTCTTGCGCCCGTTCGATTTCCAAGCAGAATGCCGCGCGACGGCCGTTTGCATATCACCGGCTCCGTCATTGGCCGATGCAGGAGCAGTACGGATCTACGGAAGCCTGAATCAGCGGCACATCGGCGAACGGCAGGGACGGTGGTCTCTACTGTCAATAGTCTGCCCTTCAGATTCCAGTGCCACGACAGCTGCAGCCCTCGTGTATTTGCGTTCGATGCGGCAACGAGGGCCGTAACGGTTTCACCAGGTCGGAAAACAGTGATGAGGAAGTACGGGATGCTGCTCTGTTTTCAAACACATGTTCAATTTCCGAACAGCAAGAAGGGGATCAGAATGTATTCGAGCATAAATAAAGATGGCGAACGGAAACTCAATGCGCTTCTGGTTGCCGAATTTCGTGACTCTGAAGTGCAGCGAGTGCTTACTGGCGATTGTGGACTGAGCGCGTTCGAATGACGTTGATCTTAATGTCATACAGGCGGCGCTGCGGAGCAACCCTATTTTGAAGGACTGGGTGAGAACGGTCTATTTCTGAGCATTGGACGAAGAAAGCCCAGGCTGGGTAGCACTTCGCGAATTTGCGACGCTCGCGACCTTCCGCGTTGGCAAATCCGAGCGTTTCTACTCCCTTCCATTGGTACACAGATTGCGTAACAGGATTCTGACACTCGCTCCCGTTGCCACTCGGCACGGGTGAGCACGGGAGGGTTAACAAAATCTCATATGGAGGGAACGCATCATGGACAGAATGTTGGTTGTGGTTTTTGACACCGAAAACAAAGCCTACGAGGGCGAAAAGGCCCTGCTGCAGCTGGACCGCGAAGGCAGCCTCACTGTGTATGCCCACGCGGTGCTCGCAAAAAAGGACGATGGCACGACCATCGTGCTGCGAAGCGATGATTCAGGACCGATTGGCACCCTGTTGGGAACCACCTGGGGAGCCCTCATCGGTCTCCTCGGCGGACCGGTCGGCGTGGCTGTCGGTGCCGGCGCGGGACTTGTTGCCGGCGGCGCAGTGGACCTCGGGGAACTCAGGCTTGGGTCCGATTTCATTGAAGATGTAACCAAGCTTCTGCAGCCGAACCGGGTAG